>DASVOT010000134.1:0-6759 GCA_036383235.1 Chryseosolibacter sp. | reverse complement strand
GGATTGATCAGAAGCGAGGAGATTTTAGTTCCGACGGGATCGTGCGAATTTTGTTGAGAGGTGGAGCGGGTATGTCTCTTGTGTCGCTGGTTCCCGATCCTGAAGGGATCAAACATCAATAGCCCCGCATGAAATGCGGGGTGGCACGGCGAGGGATCTAACCCCGAAGGGGTTGAATAAAACTCTTCGACAGGTGCCCACAGCCACGACCTCATGCGCAAAACCTCATCGGGGTGTCACCCGGGGCTACTAATGTTAAACCCCTTTGGGGTTAGCAGACGGGAGCGAATCATGGGGAGGGTGCCTATTGTAAACGGTCAATCGCCTGTTGTCAATTTCCTTTAAGCACCGCACTTTCCCGGACAACAGTGATCTACATATTCCATATTTGAGGTTTTTTTAATAATACACAATCTACCGAATTGACTTTATTATCGAAAACCTCGAAACGGATTAATTGCGCATTCTCTTTTAATTTGACAAAGACATACTGAATCTACCGACTACCGACTTACCGAGTACCGCGTACCGACTACCGCGTACCGACCACCGACTCCGGCAAGGTATACTTCCTCCCCCGATTCTCCTTCTTCAGCCAGTCCATGAGAGGTTCGAAATAGCGCAGCATGGCTTTGGCGTTCATGTCTTCGCCGGTGGCTTCTTTCAAAACTTCGCGCCAGTCGCGCGAGGCGCCGGGACGCATCATTTTTTTCAGGAAATCACCGATTTCTTTTTTACCGAAATAATTCGTGGACGTGGGACTTTGCTTGAGAATCTTTTCAGCAATGTGCTGATGCAATTGAAACATGAGCACCGTTGACAGAGCGTAATCATAGTACTGGGCGGCATCGTCGTTGATGTGTGTTTTGGTGGCCGCATCGCAGTATTCCTCGCCGCGTCCGTCGGGAGGAACAATTCCCTGATATTGTTTGGCAAGGGTCCACCACTTTTTGTTGAACTGATCGGGCGGAAGGTTATCGGCGTACAGCGCTTTTTCAAATTCGCTCATCACTCCCGCGGAGAAGGGAATAAATACCACGTGCTGCAACGCTTCTTTCAGCAGTTGCCTGATGGAATCGGTGTGCGCCTGTTCGTTGATCAGGCCCCGGCCGATGAGGTAGGGCTTTTGCATCGCGGCCATTCCCATCATGCTGCCCATCGCCTCGTGAAAAGCGCGGTTGGCGCCATTGCGGAGAACGGGAGGAACATCGGGATTGGTATAGGTCATGAAGTAATAAATATGTCCCAGCTCGTGGTTGCAGGTTTCATACCATTCGGAATTCGGCTCCACGCTCATGAGGCTGCGCACATCGTTTTCCAGGTCGAGGTGCCAGGCGGAAGCGTGATTGTTTTTCTTCACGGCGGAATCGGCGGGGTAGGGATACAGGCTGGACTTCTCCCAGAAACTCTGGGGCAGAGCGGGGAAGCCGAGACTTTGATAGAGATTTTCTCCTTCCTTCACCACCCAGGCAGCGTCTTTTTTCGCCAACGCGCTGTCGACGTTCAGGCCTTCTACTGACATCATCGCGCCCCAGTCCTGGGCCCACCGGTTGGGCAGCCAGTGCGCGGGGATGAAATCGGGAACTTCCTTGACGCCATATTTTTTCGCCAGCTCATACCGCGCGTAGGTATGCAGCTCCCGATAGAGTGGACGAAGTTCCTGGTTCAGCCGCTGCATCATGGCCATCATCTCCTCCGTGCTCATCCCGTAATCCGAAACCTGGTAGGTAAAATAATCGTGATAATCCAGCGCCTGCACGGTTTCATTGCGCAGCCTCCGAAGGTTGACCAGCCCTTCCTTCAATCCTTTGCCCACTTCCTTGCTTGCCTCCCAGGCTTTGAGCCTTTTATCCAGATTCTTTTCTTCACGGAGGATCTGGTCGATATCATTTGCGCTCACCGCCTTGCCGTCGAGCATAAACTGGAAGCCAAAAAGTTTTTCAGTCTGCGCGATGGACGCTTTGATCTTTTCTTTCACGACGTCCGCCACCGTCTGGGGATCGCTGCCGGCATTGTAGAGGATGACCTCTAGTTGTCTGACCTGCAGGGAGTCGAGCCCGTCTTTCTCCGCCAGATACTTCTTCGCCGTTTCTATGTTCGCGATGCTTCCTGTAAAAGCGGTAAGCGCTTCGTCGGCGATACGCGATTCATACGCATTCAGGGTATCGCCTTCTTTGATTTCCGTGTTGGTTTTCCACGCGGCCTTCGAGGAAGCGTAGTATAATTCCTTAAAATGTTCATTGTAGTCATCAAGGTACTTCTGTACTTCCGCTTTGCGGTCGGAGCAGCCTGCCAACAGAGCGACGGCGAATAAGAAAGAAATTTTTTTCATAATGATCACGTGTTTTAAGGCCCTGTAAAAACCCGAAAGGCCGGAGGGGTTCAGGCGCTGAAGGTAACAACTTTGCGCGAAAAGGCGAGGCGCGGAGGGGAAAAATCAGGGCCTCTGAAAACAGGATTTGTTTCCCTTCCGGAAATTTTCACTAACCATGCGCAAAGTGTGCACTGTTTATAAGCGTGAATATTATAAATTTAGGAGCGGGAAAAGCCGTTCGCATTTTACATACTGAACTTCCGGACATGAAACTCTATAAAACTTCACGCGGCGCCGTAATGGTGCACGACAGTCAGCAATATCTCTTGCAGGGCCACGACTGGGACGCCCTGGTTAACGACGATGATCTTTACAACACGCTGAAGAAGGTCACCGAAAACCAGGCGGGCAAAGGCAGCCTGTTGAACGGTGATCTCCTGGCGCCGATCGGGAACCAGGAAATATGGGCAGCGGGCGTGACCTATTTCCGAAGCAAGGTAGGCCGGCAGGAGGAATCCAAAAGTTCAGGGGGCGGCGATTTCTATGCACGCGTTTATGAGGCCGAGCGGCCCGAGCTGTTTTTCAAAAGTGCGCCTTTCCGGGCCGCCGGCCCGGGCCAGGGCGTGCGCATCCGCGAGGATTCCACCTGGGATGTCCCCGAGCCGGAGCTTACGCTGGTGATCACCAAATCCGGAAAGATCATCGGCTACACCATCGGGAACGACATGAGTTCCAGGAGCATCGAGGGCGAAAATCCCCTGTACCTGCCGCAGGCAAAATGTTACGACAGGAGCGCTGCGGTGGGACCATGCATCTTTGTCACAGACAAACCGCTGCCCGACGAGACTTCCATCACCCTGGAGATCTATAGGGGTGAAAAAGTGTTCGAAGGAAAGACGGCGATCAAACAGATCCGCAGAAGCTTCCGCGAGCTGGTCGCGTACCTCTACCGGGAAATGACGTTCCCCAACGGGTGCTTCCTGATGACCGGCACAGGGATCGTTCCGCCAAATGATTTTACATTGCGAAAAAATGACGAGATCAGGATCACCATCGACCCGATCGGTACGCTGACCAATACAGTTGAATAACCCTTTGACAGTTTTAAAGAATGACGACCTTAACAGGAAAAAATATTATTGGCAATTCCCTCTCAGGCGAAGGTGTCATTATTTTTCATGCCGAGAATCCGGCATCGGGCGATAAACTGGAGCCCGGTTTTCACGAAGCCTCCGAGAAGGAGATCCGCACGGCGGTGGAGAAGGCCGCGGATGCCTTTCAGGAATACAGAAAAAAGAGCGGAAAGGAGCGGGCCGCCTTTCTGGAGGCGATCGCCGGCGAGATCACCGCGCTCGGCGATCCGCTCATCAGCCGATGTATGGAGGAAACCGGTTTGCCCGAAGCAAGGCTGAAGGGCGAGCGCGGCAGGACGGTGAATCAGCTGAAGCTTTTTGCCGACTACGTTCGCGAGGGATCCTGGACGGAGGCGCGGATCGATCGCGCGGATCCGTCGCGCACGCCACCCAAGCCCGACATCCGCAGCATGCAAAAAGCGCTGGGGCCCGTAGGCATCTTTGGCGCCAGCAATTTTCCCCTTGCGTTCTCGGTGGCGGGCGGCGATACGACTTCCGCCCTGGCTGCAGGCTGCCCCGTGGTCTTTAAAGCGCATGCCGCCCATCCGGGTACCTGTGAAATGGTGGGCATGGCGATCGCGAAGGCGGCGAAAAAAACCGGTATGCCGGAGGGGACTTTCTCGATGCTGCACGGGAAATCAAACGTCGTGGGCCTTGCGCTGGTCAGGCATCCGCAAATCAAAGCCATCGGTTTCACGGGATCGTATCGCGGGGGAAAGGCGCTCTTTGATGTGGCCAATAGCCGGCCCGTGCCCATCCCCGTATATGCCGAGATGGGAAGTACGAACCCCGTCTTCATTCTCCCGGAAGCCATGCGCCAGAAGAGGGAGAATATCGCCAAAGAGCTCGCGGCGTCCGTTACCCTCGGGGTTGGACAGTTCTGCACAAACCCGGGCCTGGTATTCTATCAATCCGACGAAGAAAAAACCTTCACCCGTTCCCTCTCAAAGGTACTGGAAGAGACCGCCCCCGGTGTCATGCTGACTTCTTATATCCAGGAGGCGTATCGCGCGGGCGTCGAAAAGCTTTCAGGCACAAAAGGTGTGAACACCCTCGTCAAAGGCAAGGCGACCGAGGGAGCGTATGCACCCGCCTTCCTCTTCGAATCCGCCGGTGAGACCTTTTTGAACGACCACAGCCTGGAGGAAGAAGTATTCGGGCCCTCGACGCTCGCCGTTTCCGTGGACGACAAAGAGCAGCTGATGCGCATTGCCCGGCAGTTGGGAGGGCACCTCACGGCCACCATCCATGCGACGGACAACGACCTGAAAGAATATTCCGGGCTGATCGCGATCCTCGAGCAAAAGGTGGGACGCATCATCATCAACGGCTACCCTACTGGCGTGGAAGTCACCCATGCCATGATTCACGGCGGACCCTTCCCGGCCACGACCGACAGCCGCAGCACTTCCGTCGGCACAGACGCCATCAAACGATTCGCCAGACCGGTCTGTTATCAGAATTTCCCGCAGTCCCTGCTCCCGGACGAGCTGAAGGATGGAAATCCGCTCGGCATCTGGAGGATGGTCGATGGGAAATGGGAAAAATGATCAGTTTCCCGGCTGATGCTGCGCTCTCCGCCCGAACGCACGCCCTGAGGTCTGCTTCCCGGTGTGAACGACGCTGCCCGCTTGTCTTCTTCGTCCTTTTTGACCCTTGACGCCCAACGGGTGAATTCACCGTCGGTTCGCCGTTATGACGGTCCGGCAGCAGGTTACAAAACAGCGCGTTTCAGGTTAAATAGCGATGACTTTCCCTTGCCCGGCAGGGGAGAAGACTCTGAGCAACGACCTTTCTACTACCTGATTATGATGCGAATCCCATTGGCGATGGTCCTGATTGCAGTTGCCTGTGCCTGCGCCCACCAGGATCCCGGTAAAAACCTGATGAACTCGTCGGGAAAAATGCTGAAACCCACAAAAGCGGAACCCGCCGACGATGTCGCACAATCTCCCGACTCATCCTTTTACATCGGGTACGTTGATTACTTCCCGGAGACAAGAGAATTTTACACAAGCCTCTATTACAGGAAAGGACATGAATACCCGGATGAAGAGCTCCTTGAATCCAAGCTTGATTCTGTAATTGTCCTCGACGAGGATTGGGGAAGAGAGCGCCTGCCCATGGAGGAGGCGAAAAAGTTGCTCGTGATGTCGGGCCTGGACACGATCACCATCTATAACCGGCAGAATCACCTCGTCTGCAACGCTGCCCTGACAAGGGTTGAGTATCTCTGGAACGGGCTGGAAAGCTTCTTTATCGGCGTGTTCAAGCCTGACGCAAAATTCCTGCAACAGACGGAAGAACTGTACGGCATAAGCGCCGGCCACAACCGGTTGTTCCGCAAGTCCTTTGATTGCAGGGAAATCCACGACGAAGGTCTGAATGTGAATCTGATTGAAAAATTGCACCTCGACCCCGCCTTGAATTGGGACATGCGCCATTTTCGCATGAAACCGGGGAACTGTGTCTTCTCGCTGATCTCGTCTTATTCAATTGACTCGAACGAAGGCCAGTCGTATATCACCTCTTTCGAAAACGATGAAGTGAAGGTCCTCAACCGCGAGGTGAACAATTATCATTTTCTCAACATCCTTCCACTGCCGATCGAAGTGCACGGGAAGCCATTGCTCCTGGTCACCGCCGGCTACCCTTCCAGCGACGTGTTATGGGATTTTCTCGCGGGTTTTGATGGCTCGGGCTATGAGGCCATCGACTACAACCGCATCGACATGGGTCTTGTCAGTGCCGGACAATAGCGGATCTGTGTATGGCAGCTAATCCTTTACCTACTGGAACGCCGCCTGGATGTCAGCGACCGATACCCCCAGCACCTGCGTTGCCAACCGGTCGATTGCTTTTTCGTCGCCCTGGAAATGGAAAGTCGTCTGCGTATGGCTGACCTTTTCTCCCGGATTCAACTCTTTTGCAGGCGAAGAACTCTCAAGCTCGTAAAAGGGGCCCATCGGTTTTGCTCCCGGGGAAGGAGGACCATCGTTGTACGCGTTCGCGACGTCTCCTTTGAAAGGTTGCTTCTGGATCTCCCACTTTGAATTCACATACTCGTCGGTCGGCGCGCCCTTGGTGAATTTGACAATCGTCAGGGTCTTGCTTGCTGCGTCGTAGCTCCCCATCACATCCTTTGAACGGGAAGGGCTTAAGCCGATCTTGCTCCGGTATTTTCCATCGCCTTTGAAGAAGATCGCGCCTTTTGAGATCTTCAGTCTTTCGGGCGGTACTTTTCCGAAATAATCATCGTTCACCACGGCTTCTGCCTTTTGTGCCACTTCCTCGTTGAAAGGGATGACCATC
>DASVOT010000133.1:0-4328 GCA_036383235.1 Chryseosolibacter sp. | reverse complement strand
CGCGGGGGCCAACAATGACACGTTGATATTCCAGTTTTTACTTGAATCGTACTTTTACGTAGGCATGGCGATGGTGCTCGCGTTGGCCGTCGTGGCTATTTGCCTGCTGCCCTTCAATTATTTTTCCGGCAAGGCGATCCCGTTCCCGTGGCTAGTGAGTCGAGAATTCGTCGCGGGCATTCTCATCTTTATTTTGATCACCGGATTGGTGGCGGGCAGCTATCCCGCATTTTATCTCACGCGATTCAGTCCCGTGGATGTCATGAAAGGAAATCTCCGCGCGCGGCTGCGCACGTACGGTATCCGCAACGTGCTGGTCGTTTTCCAGTTCTTCATCTCGGCCTCACTGATCATCGCCACGCTGGTGGTGTACCATCAGCTTAAATTCATTCAGACCGCACACCTTGGCTTCGACAAATCGAACGTCGTCAACCTTTTGCATACCCGCAACCTCCGACAGAACGGTCCGGCATTCAAAAGGGCGCTGCTGACCAAGCCCGCGATCATTTCGGCAAGTTATTGCAACCGCCTGCCACCTAACGTGGAGCAAAAATCTGTTTTCAGACCTGCCGGCGGAACGCAGGATTATCTGCTGAATGTTTATGAGATGGATTGTGACCATCTCCGGACCATGGGCTACACGATGGCGGCCGGGCGATTCTTTGAGGACACGGACACCGATGCGGTGATCCTGAACGAGACCGCGGCTGCCAAACTGGGTATACAGGATTTCAAAGGCCGAAAACTCATCTCCAATTATCACGGTTTCCCTGAACGAGAGCTTGAAGTGATCGGCATCATCACCGATTTTAATTTTCAGTCGCTGAAAGATCCCATCATGCCGATGGCAATCGTGCTCGGACCCCAGCCGAACTGGGAAATGGCCATCCGGGTGAAGGACAGCGAAGCGGATTCCGCCATGGCCTTCATCCGGAAACTCTGGAGACAGTATGCCAGCGATGCGGCCTTTGAGTACAGCTTCGTCGAACACAATTTTGATTCCAAGCAAGCCGCCGAGAAGCAGATCGGTTTGTTGTTCATGACCTTTACACTCGTCGCGGTGATCATCGGATGCCTCGGCCTGTTCGGCCTCGCCACGTTCACGGCCGAGCACAACCGTAAACAGATCGGCATCCGCAAAGCGCTGGGGGCGAGTCCCGGTGATATTGTCCTGTTGCTGAACAAGGACTTTCTCAAGCTTGTGCTCTTCGCCAACCTCATCGCTGCTCCCCTTACAGGCTGGATCATGCATGAATGGCTGAACCAGTTTGCCTATCACACCGGCACGGCCTGGTGGATTTTTGCCCTTACCGCCGGGATTACATTCATCATCGCTTTTGTTTCGATCAGTTTTATGGCGTTCAAGGCCGCAGCGGCCAACCCGGTGGACTCACTCCATTATGAATGAGCTTGCAATCCAGGCCGCGGTTATCATGCCTCCAACGGCGCCAGGAACGCCGCCAGCAACCCTTCTGTTAAATCGAATGAAGTAATTCTGCCGATGCAAATAGTAGCAGCGAAGCATCGCACGGGCTCACGCAGCCCTGATGCCTGAATTCATTTCTTCGAAAACTTCAATGGCCTTTATGGAATCACCGGGGCCCGCGCATCTTTGGTCATATCAAAAACAAACAACATTATGAAGACTTTGAAAATGTCTGTCATGATGCTGGCCATCGGCGGCGTCATGCTACTGTTTGCTTTCACCTTTCGCAGGGCGGAGCCAAAGAAAAAAAGAATTCCGTTTGTTCCTCCGAAAGGTTGCGTGTTCCGGACCCTCATGGGTGAGGAGTCGTCCCTGAACTATTCCGTTTTCAAGACACCTGAAAATGTGCAGCGCGCCGTCAATACCGGTCTCTCATGGATCATTGAAGCACAGCACGACAACGGTGGCTGGGGCGCAGGCACACATGCGCGCCAGGATATCCTCGATCCGCATGCAGTGCACACCGATCCCGCCACCACCGCCATGGTAGCGATGGCCCTGTTGCGAAGCGGTACCACGCTGACGTCGGGCACTTACTCTGAAAATCTGCGGAGGGCGCTTGATCACCTGCTGCGTGCCGTCGAATCCTCCCCGGAAAACAGCACCACCATCACGACGGAAACGGGCACGCAGATCCAGACCAAACTTGGAAATAACATCGACGTCATCCTCACCTCGCAGTTTCTTTCCAACATATTGCCCTACCTGGATCACGATCCGTCTCTGAAAGCAAGGGTAAAAGCATGTCAAAACCGATGCGTGGAAAAAATACAGGGTGCGCAGGAAGGAAACGGAAGCATGGCGGGGTCCGGCTGGGCAGGTGTACTCCAATCCTCTTTCGCAACGAATGCGCTGGAGGCCGCGGAGGCTAATGGCGCCCGGGTGGACAAAGACGCGCTTGCAAAGGCAAGGCAATTCCAGAAAGACAACTACAATCCCAAAACCGGTGACGTCAACACCGCCCTTGGCGCCGGCGTCGTGCTGTACTCTGTGACGGGCTCGGTCCGTGCAAGCGCAAAGGAAGCCAGAAAAGTGGAAGAAGAAGTGGCCAAAGCAAAACGCGCCGGCAAGCTTGCCCCGACCGCCGCGCCGACAGCCGAGAACCTGCAAAAGATCGGCTTCGACGGCGACGATGCCCTTAAATACGCCACAGCCTACCAGGTTTACGAATCGGCAAAAGTGGAGGCACAGCGCGAGGACGTGATGTCCGGCTTCGGAAATAATGGCGGAGAAGAATTCCTCAGTTATCTCCAGACCGGTGAAAGCATGATCATCAACAAGGATGAGTCCTGGCAAAACTGGTACGACAACATAAGCGGAAGACTGCTCAAGATCCAGAACGCCGACGGCAGCTGGAATGGACACCATTGCATCTCGAGTCCTGTTTTCTGCACCGCTACCTGTTTGCTCATTCTCGCCGTAAACAACGACGTGGAAAACCTGATTGAGCTGGGAGGAAAGTGAGCGTTATCGTCAAACCGGAAAAGCCAGTGAAAGCTGGCTTTTTTTATCTTTAAGGAAAGGGAGGCATCGGCAACCACCAAAAAGCGCCCGGTTCTGAACATCGACACATCGATTCTGAACAACACCGGTGGCACATCATGCCTTTCAGAAGCAAAAAAGCAACCTGGAGAGAGAAGCATGGTCTTTGTGTAAGTCAGATACGTCCGCCGAGTTTCGCATGATCCATACCTTCTTATGTTAAAGAATTACCTGAAAGTCGCGCTGCGCTCCATCTTCCGGAGCAAGCTCACAGCCGCCATCAATATATCGGGCCTGGCCCTCGCGATGGCATGCTGCCTGCTCATCCTCTTATTCGTCAGGGACGAGCTGTCATACGACCGATTCCATTCGAAGGCCGATCGCATTTACCGGGTCACCCGGAATTTCCTCTCTCCCGATGGTTCGGTAAACCTCCACCTGGGCCATGTGTCACCGCCATTCGGTCCGTTGTTGAAAAACGATTTCCCGGATTTTGAGCAGGTCGTGCGTACCCTCCAGAGCCGGATACTCGTCTCATACGAGGAAAAAAGCGGCGAGAAAAAAATATTCAATGAAGACAACGCCTTCTTTGCGGAGCCGGAAATTTTCCAGGTATTCGACATCCCGGTCACCTCCGGCAATCCGGCGAAAAGCCTGGACGCTCCCTTTCACCTGATGCTCTCTGAAAAAACGGCTGCTAAATATTTTGGAAACGAAGATGCGCTGGGAAAGTCTCTGAGAGTCGGCAACCTGTTTAACGTGGTGGTCAGCGGTGTCTTTAAAGACCTGCCCGCCCAATCGCATTGGCACCCTTCGCTGTTACTTTCGTTTTCCACGCTCAACGACAGCACCATCTACGGGCGGCGCGGACTCGAACGAAACTGGGGCAACAATTCTTTTGCGACCTACGTGCTGGCAAGGGAACCGTTCGACCAGAAGAAAATAGAACGCCAGTTCCCCGCATTCCTCGATAAACATATGGGCGCCTCGGAAGGGCCAGGCGCGCCCCTGCCCTCGACGTGGACGACGCTGTTTTTACAGAGGGTCACAGACATCCACCTCCGCTCTCACCTGGACTCCGAAATTGAAGCGAACGGCGATATGAACACCGTCTACATGATGGGCATCATCGGCCTTTTTATTGTTCTCATCGCCTGTTTCAATTTCGTCAACCTGTCAACCGCCCGCGCAACAAAACGCGCAAAGGAGGTGGGTCTCCGTAAAGTTGCCGGTGCATTCAGGACACAACTTATTTTCCAGTATCTCAGCGAATCCATTCTCATTGCCCTCATCGCCTTTGTCTTCGCGCTCGGCATTGCGGCGCTTGGCCTGCCCTGGCTGAACGAGTTCACCGGAAAAT
>DASVOT010000132.1:0-5439 GCA_036383235.1 Chryseosolibacter sp. | reverse complement strand
AAACAGGTGATGCCTTCCTTTCAAGCGCTGGACGATGGTGCCCTCCTTTCCATCCTGTCGTATATCGAGGGAGAGACGGCCCGGTTGAGGATCGCCGCCCTGGCTGTCAGTGCTGCTCCTGCGCGGGCTGGCGGCTTGACGGGAAGGCTTGTGGCAGCGCCGTCGAAATCCGGACTGAAAATCGAGCTCGAGGATGTCGTCCGCATTCCGCGGCTAACCTACAGCACACGCGACCTCGGCCTCGCCACCCTTCGGCCACATCCTGCCGGCGACGGAAGGTTGTTTGTCAGCGACCAGGGTGGTATCCTCTACCTCATCGCCAACGGAAGCGCCGAAGTGTTCCTTGATCTGCGCGATGAGGTCAAAGACTTCAACATCGGGCCCGGCATCGCCACCGGACTCGGAAGTTTCGACTTCCATCCCGATTTTCTCAACAACGGCCTGCTGTACATCACACATGCTGAAAAATTCCACGGGCAGCCGGCGGACTACAGCGTCACCGACTCGGCGCGTTCGGAAGTGCAATGGGTACTGTCGGAATGGAAAGTCGACCTTGTCAACGCCAGGACGTTTAAGGGAAGTCGCCGCGAGCTGCTCCGGCTGCACGCTCCAACGTTCGGCCACGGCGCACAAGACCTGCAGTTTATTCCTGACCTTGACAAGAGCGATCCCGACTATGGTCTGCTCTACTGGGGCTACGGCGACGGGGGATCGAATAATATCAGAAGACCGGAGCTGGGACATCATCTGAAATCCTTTCTTGGCACCATCCTGCGGATCGATCCACGGGGAAACAACAGCCGGAACCGGCATTACGGAATCCCTTCTGATAACCCTTTTGCGAGCGATAGCGACCCGGCTACCATCCGGGAGATATGGGCAATGGGATTCAGAAACCCTCACCGAATGGCGTGGGATCTGCGACACGGCAAACGGATGATGGCCACCGACATCGGCGAGTCGAACATCGAGGAGCTGAACATCATCGTGAAAGGCGGCGACTATGGATGGCCGAACCGGGAGGGAAATTTCAAGATATACACGAAGGAAGATCTGAAGACCGTGTACCCGATCCCTGCCGGCGACCGGGACTTATATCGAGGGCCCTTTGCCGTTTATGATCATACCGTGGGAAATGCGATCAGCGGAGGATTTGTGTATGAAGGAGACATAGAGGAACTGAAAGGCAAGTACGTATTCGGCGATATCGTAAACGGCAAATTGTTCTATGTCAATACCGGCAGCGCGCTCGCCGACTCTACGGTGTATGAGCTCACCATCATCAGGAACGGAAAAGAAACCGATCTCCGGCAAATGAGCCACGAGACCAGGCTGCATCTCAGGATCGGGTACGACCGGTTTTCAAGGCAGTTGTACGTCATCACCAAAGTCGATGGCATGATCAGAAGGGTGGTGAAGGCATACCCCTAAGCCGGCGGACGCCTGTGCTGTCAAGGTAAGCAGATCCCTCTCACGACAAGAGGGACCTTTCCCGGTGGGTAAACTATTGTACCGGATAACGGGGACCTGCTAAGTTTACTTTAAATGCTTTTCGACGGGAACATCAAACATCGCGCGCACCTTCCCCGGCAGGGTGGCGAGGGCCTGTTCCATTTCACCAGGGCTTACGTACTCCCTGAGCGTATTAACCACCCCTTTGACAGCGTCTATGATTTCCTCGCGGTTGCTGAAATCCCGCCAGGCCGTGCTGCCTTCCTCCTCGATGATCTCGATGAGAAAATCTTCAATGCTCTTTATTTTTTTATGCGGACTTTTTCTCCACCCCTCCACATACAGGCCTTTGATCGCCATGGGAAGCTGCGATAAAAGCTGAAGGTTTTCTTCCATGGTCATATGGTTTCTCAATACATGCAGCGTGCTTCTCAGAACGCGCGACGCGTGGGCCCGGTCCGGAGAGCCCAGGTGTGTTTCCAGCAGATGAAGGAATTCATTTCCTTTCATGGCGTATTTTTCAAAGTCCAGTGTCATAAAGTTTTTGGTTCGTTGTCGTTTTTTAATGCAATACTGTTTTTGCCGTCGCGGCTTTAAGAGGAACGATTAAAAATACCGGTGTGTGCCGCTGCACCCAATGAGAATGTTTGAAGGGGCGGATGATAGATATCATACTACCGGCTTTTAAAGATGTTATCGTTGCTGCCGGTTTGGTCGCGAACGGGCAGTTTTCACGAGGGACAACAATCCATTTGCCCGATGACGGTCATCATAGGTCGCTCTTGCTGCCGGGGATACTTTTGTCTGAGAGTTTGGACAGGTTAAAAATACAGTTATGAAAAAATTGATTGGTTTTGCCGCGTTGCTGGGTATTATGCTCGCTACCGGCAGTATGGCATGGGCACAGATTGTAATGCCTGATCTCAGCCCATTTGCGACGGTTACGCAAAAGGTAGGACTCAACGAAGTCCGGATTGAATATTCACGGCCGAGTGTAAGAGGTCGGGTAATCTTCGGAGAGCTTGTTCCTTATAACGAAGTATGGCGCGCCGGCGCAAACGCGTCGACGAAGATCTACTTCCGGGAGACCATGACGCTTCAGGATACGCACAAAGTTCCGCCGGGCATTTATGCGCTTTATGCCATTCCGGGAAAGGAGCAATGGACGATCATCATCAGCCGTGACCCGTGGCTGTGGGGCGCATTCGGTTACAAAGAAGATTATGACGAGGTAAGATTCCAGGTGAAGCCGGAAAACCTGAAAGAACAGGTTGAGACGTTTACCATCGAGTTTGCCAACGTTGGCACGAGCAGCGCCGAGATCCAGCTGCTGTGGGATTACACAAAAGTGAAATTCAGGATCAGCACAAGTCTGGACGAAAAGGTGATGTCGGATATCAAGATCTTTACCGCCAACCCGGAAGCCCGCGTTGCGGGAGAATACTATTTGTCGGCTAAATATTATCTGGACACCAACCGCGATCCGAAGCAGGCGCTCGAATGGATTGACAAAGCGTTGTCGTATGCGCCCGGCTCCTATTGGATGACCCACACAAAAGCCGAGATCCAGGCCCGGATGGGGAATTACAGGGAAGCCATCGAGACCGCCAACCTTTCAATAGAGCAGGCGAAGGCCAAGGAGGATGCGGATTATGTGAGAATGAATGAGATCGAAATTGCAAAATGGAAACAGGTCAGGAAAGACAGGAACTCATCTAATTGATCTGGGAAGAATGGACTGGGAAATAGCCGGATGTTTCCGGCTATTTTTTGCGTTCAGGCCTACGTCTCAGTCGTTCAGCGTGCGACTAAAAAGTCAGCAGAATGGAAACAACAGAAAAGGTAGCGGAGGATCAGGCCGGCATCAGTGCAATTCTCCGGTCGCGAATGAATCCCCTGGAAACTTCAGTGGATCTTGATTCGATGATCGAACATATCGGCGACGCCAGGATTGTGATGCTGGGTGAAGCTTCGCACGGGACGCATGAATACTACGCCTGGCGCTCGCGCATATCCCAGCGCCTCATCGAGGAAAAGGGTTTTAATTTTATTGCCGTGGAGGGAGACTGGCCCGATTGTTACAGGCTCAACCGGTATGTCAAGAATTATCGGGGCGCCGGAGTCAGCGCCTTCGAGATCCTGCATGCCTTTAACCGCTGGCCGACGTGGATGTGGGCCAACTGGGAAACGGTAGCGTTTGCCGAATGGCTCAGCGATCATAACCGCTCCCTGCCTGTCAACCAGAAAGCCGGCTTTTACGGGATGGATGTATACAGCCTGCGCGAATCATTGGAGGCTATCATTGGTTACCTTAAAAGGGTTGATCCCGATGCCCTTGCAGTTGCCGAAAAAGCCTTCCGCTGTTTCGCACCCTACGAGCGGGAGGAAGGGACGCTTTACGCTTATGCCTCTTTGATGGTACCCGAGCAATGCGCAAACGAAGTGGTCAGCCTGCTTGCGGAAATGCAAAGGAAAGCTCCACAATACAATTCCGACCACGAAAATGTTTTTAGCGCGCAGCAAAACGCGTTCGTTTCCGTTAATGCCGAGCGATATTACCGGGCCATGCTTACCGGCGGCGCCACAACCTGGAATATACGGGACAACCACATGATGCGGACACTCCAAAGACTGTTGAATTTTCACGGGCCTGAATCAAAAGCAATTGTGTGGGCCCACAACACGCATATCGGAGATGCGCGCGCGACCGATATGCGGTTTGAAGGGATGCACAACCTGGGTGAGCTCGCCCGCAAGCATTATGGTAATGAAAATGTTTTTCTAGTCGGTTTCGGATCATATGAAGGAACCGTTATGGGCGCGCGGCGATGGGGAAAAAAACCGCAGCACCTGACGCTCCCGCCCGCAAGCAAAGGGACTTGGGAATACCTGCTAAATGAGACAGGTGTCCAGAGCGGTTACTTATACACCCGCGATCTGCGCGGCGCCGGGTTGATCGATCAGGAGATCGGCCACAGGGCCGTCGGTGTGGTCTATAACCCTTCGGCGGATAAATTCAGAAATTATGTGGCCTCGAATATTGCCGACCGGTATGACGCATTTGTCTTTTTCCGCCAAACGAAGGCGTTACTGCCCTTACATATTTTGGCAGACAGCCGTCAAATGCCGGAAACCTATCCGTTTGCCGTTTGAAACCAGAACATGCTGTTGAAGCCGCGCGCGAACCGGCTCCGCGGACCTGGTTTGCAGCCAGCGCGTTTATATTTTACCATTCAAAATATTAACTTTTATGCCGAAGAAAAACAAAACCTCGCAGTCGGAAGCGTCGGGCGCCGATGGCAAAAGCCTGCAGTCCAGCTATGTTGTAACGGAGCACTGGATGTCGGATCTTCAGTTCTTCAATGAGGAGATTACATTTCTCAGAAATGTGATAAACAAGTACTTTCTGACTCTCATAGAGGAAAAGAACATTGGAAGCACGCGGGCGGTGGCGGCCGATCTGTCTTCCATCGAGAAGGAATGCGCTGACCTTCGTGCGCGCGTTGCCGGGCATTTGAAGCACCTGGCCCATCGGATTGAAAATCCTTTCCCATACAATGCGCAGGAGTACCAGGACGAGCATGCACGTCTGGAAGATGCGATGACCGCAATGATGAAAGAATTCCGGGTCGTCAAAAAAGAAGTTTTCAAGGTCTCGGAATATGCAATTGATAGCGAGAAGTCCAAACATTTGCTAGAGCGTTGAGACAGAACGTGCCCTGGTTCCGGAAAAAGGGGACCGTGGAATGAGCACAATCTTTGCATGCGATGACATGGATCATCGCGGATGTTTTTGAATGTGATTTATTTTATGCCAACATATTCAAGAATCAACGGCCAGGCCAGTAAGGGCGGTAGATATAAATGCTTCAACAGGCACGAAACTATCGTTCTGAATTGTCGGGCAACTGGCACCCGGGTACGGAATTGTTGAATATGCAAGAGAGCATAGAATAACTGCTTCAAAAAGCACTAAACTATGTTTTC
>DASVOT010000131.1:0-2490 GCA_036383235.1 Chryseosolibacter sp. | reverse complement strand
CGTTCGTCGCGGCGTCTGTAGCTTCTCGGTCCCCTGCCCCGATAGGTGCCCGACGGCCCAATTGTTTCACTTGTTTTCCGGCGCCGCTCCAGCAGGCTGTTCCTGTCAACTTCAAAATCGGCGTCATCCTCGCTTTTTGTTCCAGCTCCGCGCCGGTCATTGCCGGCATCCGGTCGCTGATGTTTTGTCTCCTGTGCCATAAGGTTGCTTTAAATTCATCTGACATCTCTCTGTTCACAACACTATCTGCGTTCCATTGGCAGACCGTTGCAAAATTTTTATTCCCGCGGCACGACTGATTTCGGTTGAAATATTTTTATTAAATTATCCACGGCAGTAAAGAGACGATCACATCGCTTTCAAATCAAGCAGGTATTATGGCACATCCGGCATTAACCGTCAGCAGCACGGCTTTCAGCCACGGCGGTCTCATCCCCCCGGAGCATACGTGCGACGGGGCAGGAAAAAATCCGCCCCTTGACATCGAAGGCATACCCGGGGCAGCGAAAAGCCTGGTTCTCATCATCGATGATCCTGACGCGCCGAACGGCACCTTTGATCATTGGATAGTGTGGAATATTCCTCCGCAACGGAGCATACAGGCCGGCAGCGCCCCCGGTGAAGTGGGGAGAAACAGCATGGGACAAAACCGCTACACAGGTCCCTGTCCGCCGACGGGAACACACCGGTATTTTTTCAAGGTATACGCGCTCGATACCCAGTTGAAGCTTGACAAAAGCGCCGACAAGGCGAAGGTGGAGCATGCCATGAAAAACCACATCCTTGCGTACGGCGAGCTCATGGGAAACTACAAAAGGAAGAAATAGCAATCATCGCTGGAGAAGGCGCACGCCACAGCCCGGGTAACGCGGCTAAGATGTTTTTGTCTTGCCGAATTGTTCCCGCAATTCACTTTTTGCTTTTTGCAGTATTCTCTTTTTCGTTCGGGGAATATTCTTTCCGCCGCGATTGATATAAAAATTCAACATCGACATAGCGGATTGATAGGGCGTGCCCTTCCTCCTCTTGCTCCTCGCGGCCGACCGTTTCAGTGACCGTGCAATGGCCGCCGGATCGTTTGACTTGAATATTCCCGACGCCAGATCAAGCGCATTACTTTTTTGCATTACTCTTCCCGACCATTTGCGGCCTTTTTTTGCGACCGCTCGTTTCTTTCCCGTCGTTTTCGCCGCCATGCGTGATGTTCGTTGAGTCAGGGGAAAGGAGGAAGGTACGATCCATAATACATACGCACATTCTCGAAATACGAGTGGTCGTTCGTGTCGGGCCAGTGTGACTTGTCGAAGCCGGGAGAATTCTTAAGGTACGCGATGTCGCGGTTGAGGACAAACGTTTTGTTTTCCGGATTCAACCGCAGCTCGTTAAACGGAACAGCGAAAAGTTTTCCTCCTATCCCAAGGAACGAACCAAATTCAACCACCGCATATTCGACCTCGCCGCTGTGTACATTCACCATCAGGTTGTCGATTTTTCCCAGGTCCTCACCCCGCGGATTCTGAATGCGGCTGGAGATAATCGAGGAAGCGGTTAATTTTTGTACAGGCCTGTTGGCATCCGGTCCTTCGTGGTTGATACCGGTGCGGTTATCGGCTTCATAGGTCTTCTCGTGGATTGCCATGGCGCTGATGATTAAGTGTTCGGCTCGATAAATTCCGTGCCTGAGGCATCATGACCGGCCGGTTTAGATTTCGATCAGGTTTTGAAATTCATCCAGGTGCAACCGGACTTTGCGCCCGGTGCAGGCGGCTTCATAGACCGCCAGGATGATCTGCATATCGCGCAATCCCATTTCGGGCGGCACCCGGGTAGGAGAATCGTTTTGTATGCACAAAGCGAAGTCATCCATTTGCTCCGCCTGCTGGTTGACCGCCTGAAGGTTCATGGGGCCGTCGGACGTCTGCCCCTTCAGGCCGCTGTATACATACGCAGGCTGGAGCTCGAACCAACCGCTGACGGCGTCGGCGTGGAGTAGGTTGACGTTGGTTGAATAGCTCGTTTCGCAGGAGGCGGTGACGCCCAGCGGAAATTCCATTTGCCACTCGATTCCTTCCTCAACGTCGCGGAATTTTTCAGGGTTGCTCTTGTTCTGAAAGATAGCGGTGACAGCAATTGGGAGCTCGCCGATTGTATAGAGCGCTCCCTGAATGCAGTAGATACCGAGGTCCATCAGCGGTCCACCCCCTGCGAGATCCCGCTTGAGTCGCCACTGCCCGGGGTCACCCACATCCATGCAATGTTTTGCAATCACGCGGTCTACCGAGCCTAATACTTGATTCTGGCCGAGTCGCATCATTTCCTGGTTAAAGGGATCGAAGTGCAAGCGATAGCCAAGAGAAAATTTCACACCTGCTTCCTTGCACGCGCGGATCATCTTATGACAATCGTCGAGCGTAGTGGCCATCGGTTTTTCACAGATGACGTGCTTGCCCGCCCGCGCTGCCCGAATCACAAATTCCGCATGCATGGAGT
>DASVOT010000130.1:0-4117 GCA_036383235.1 Chryseosolibacter sp. | reverse complement strand
GAGACCCGCATCGTACGGATCTTCAATACATACGGACCCCGCATGCGCCTCAATGACGGCAGGGTCCTCCCCGCTTTTATCGGACAGGCCCTTCGCGGGGAAGATCTTACCGTCTTCGGAGACGGTTCACAAACCCGGTCTTTTTGTTATGTCGATGACCAGGTGGAAGGGATCTTTCGCCTGCTCATGTCGGATTATCATTTGCCCGTGAACATCGGCAACCCCGACGAGATCACGATCAAGGAGTTCGCCGAAGAGATCCAGAAACTGACTGGAACCAGGCAAAAGATCATTTACCATCCGCTTCCCCAGGACGATCCAAAACAACGGCAACCGGATATTACCAAAGCAAAACAACTGCTGGGTTGGGAGCCCAGGGTTTCGCGTTCAGACGGATTAAGGGTAACCTATGATTATTTCAAGTCGTTGCCCCGGGACGTTCTGTATGCAAGGGAACACAAGGATTTTCAGAAATATATCCGCTAGGTTTAACTTCCATTTCTCTTTCTACCTTTGAAGATGGTCTCAAAAAATATTATCATAACGGGTGGTGCCGGGTTTATTGGCTCTCATGTTGTGAGGCTCTTTGTAAAGAAATATCCGAAGTACCAGATCATCAATCTGGATAAGCTCACCTATGCCGGCAATCTTGAAAACCTGAAGGACATCGAGCATGAGCCGAATTATCGCTTTGAAAAAGGGGATATCCTGGATGTGGAATTCCTTTTCGAACTGTTCCAGAAATACGATGTTGACGGCGTCATTCACCTGGCGGCGGAGTCGCATGTAGACCGCTCGTTACATAATCCGGCGGAGTTCGCCACGACCAATATCATTGGAACGCTGAATATGCTGCGCGCAGCCCAGGCGGCCTGGCATGAAAAGCTTGACCACAAGGTTTTTTATCACATTTCGACCGACGAGGTTTACGGCACCGCTGAAACCGGTGAGTATTTTACGGAAGAGACGAACATCGACCCGCGTTCTCCATACTCCGCTTCAAAAGCCGGCAGCGACCACTTTGTCAGCGCTTTTTACCATAGCTTTGGGCTGCCCGCGATCATAAGCCGGTGCTCGAATAATTACGGTCCTTTTCACTTTCCCGAAAAGTTGATCCCGCTCATGATCAACAACATCATTCACAATAAACCCCTGCCTGTCTATGGCAAAGGGGAAAATATACGCGATTGGCTTTACGTTGAAGATCACGCCCGGGCAATTGACACTATCTTCCACAAGGGCAGGCCCGGAGAAGTTTATAACATCGGCGGAAACAATGAATGGAAGAATATCGACCTGGTGGTTTTGTTGTGCCGGATCATGGATAAGAAGCTGAGCCGCAAAGACGGCGAATCCGAGAAACTGATCACCTACGTTAAAGACAGGCCGGGTCATGATCTTCGCTATGCGATCGATCCGTCTAAGCTGGAGGCCGAGACCGGCTGGCGTCCTGAAACATCCTTCGAGACGGGCCTGGAGAAAACGGTCGACTGGTATCTGACCAACCAGGAGTGGCTAAAGAATGTAACTTCGGGAGAATACCTGCAGTACTACGCCAAAATGTATCATTAGCACCCGCATTTCCTTGGCGGTGCATAATTATGGAACATAACTGAAGATCTGATGAAGGGAATTATCCTCGCGGGCGGCTCCGGCACCCGGCTCTATCCGCTCACGCTTGCCATCAGCAAACAGCTGATGCCTTTGTATGACAAGCCGATGATCTACTATCCTCTGAGCGTATTGATGATGGCCGGGATCCGGGAAATTCTCATCATCTCCACGCCACACGATCTTCCCATGTTCAGAAAACTTTTGGGAGACGGGAAAAACCTCGGATGCGATTTCCAGTACGAAGTGCAGCCCAGGCCGGAAGGATTGGCACAGGCATTCATCATCGGAGAAAAATTCATCGGCAAAGACAAGGTGGCGTTGATCCTGGGTGATAACATTTTTTATGGATCCGGACTAAAGAACCTTTTGGAAACCAATGTCGATCCTGACGGAGGCGTCGTGTTTGCCTACCACGTGCAGGACCCGGAGCGGTACGGCGTAGTCGAGTTTGACAAAAATCACAAAGCAATTTCCATTGAAGAAAAGCCGGCAAAGCCGAAATCGAATTAAGCCGTGCCCGGCCTGTATTTATACGACAATGAAGTGGTCAGCATTGCCAGGGCAATTAAACCCAGTGCACGCGGCGAGCTGGAGATTACCGATGTGAACAATGTCTATCTGAAGAAAGGAAAATTAAAAGTTGCCGCCATGAGTCGGGGGACGGCCTGGCTGGACACGGGAACTTTTGATTCTCTGATGCAGGCTTCCAATTTCGTACAAGTGATCGAGCAGCGGCAGGGATTGAAGATCGGTTGCATTGAAGAGGTGGCTTTTCGCCGGGGATTTATAACGAAGGAACAATTGTTGCGGCTGGCCGGCCCCCTGGAAAAAAGCGGGTACGGTGTGTACCTGAAGAACCTGCCAGAATATATCTGAGAAGTCTGCGGGGGAGCGCTATACCGGTTAAGGCTTTCTGCCGGAAGATTGCGGAGCCGCCTCGTAATAAAGCACATTGAGAAGGGTTGTCCCTACGATTCCAAGCATGTCTTTGCTGATAAGACTGATATTGTCTTTCTGATTGTGGTGGAAATCGCCGAAATATCCGACCCCTGGCTCATAATGAATGATATCGATCATCGGTATCTTGGCGAGGGTGTTCACAAAATAGTGGTCATCCGTTACCGGTCCCTGGTCTTTCTTAACAAAGACATAGGAATAACCCAGACGCTGCGCATGATTCCAGACCTTGTCAACGATGCTTGGCGCGAACTCCCGCGAGTATTCCTCGCGGTGGAATTGGGCGTTCCGGGCCCCGACCATGTCCAGTAAAATTCCGAAGTAGGCCGAGTAATTCGGCTTGTGTTTGTTGAGGGCCCAGTGTTGAGAACCCAGGCACCACCAGTCCTTCAATCCCTCAGGAAGCGGATGGCTACCGCTTTCACCGGGCTTCTCTCCCCAGTCTTCTCCGTCAAAAAGAATGATATCGACTCCTATATCCGGTGGCGTGGACGAATAAAGGACTCTCGCTACCTCAAGCAACACACCCACGCCGCTGGCGCCGTCATTGGCCCCTGGAAAGGTCGCATTGGGCTGGCTGGCATCTTCATCTGAAAAAGGACGCGTGTCCCAGTGCGCTGCCAGCAATATTCTTTTTGCTTTTCCGGGATTGAAGCTGCCGATAATGTTTTTGAGGTCAAGCGTCTGGCCGCTGTAATTTTGCGATTGGAACTGCTGGACCGTCACGATGGCGCCATAGCTTTTGAGTTTTTGAACAAAAAAATCGGCGGCGTGGTTATGTGGCTGAGTGTTGGGTATCCGCGGTCCAAAATCCACCTGTCGCTTTACAAACTGATACGCCGAATCGGCATTAAAAGCCGGTACGTCGACTTTCAGTTGATTTTGTTCGACCTCGGCGGTTTCTTTTTTATTCCTGTCTTTCCCGCAGGAAACCATCAAAAAAAGGCTGATGACAAAAAACGATCTGATATTCATGCGCGATAGAACGCTTAATTAACGCAATATTTTGTTGGAAAGTTAAAAAGTTATAATTTTGCGAAGCTTTCTGAAAAAGTTTTTAGAGGGGACAGATAGTCCCCTCTTTGTTTATACAATATTTTTGATGGATCTGGTCGAGGAAATCCGCAATGTCGTTGCCCGGAATTTGTCACCTGATAAATTCCTGGTTGAGGTGTTGGTTTCCGGAAAGAAGGTCCCCAGGAGGGTGTTGGTCATTATCGATGGCGACCAGGGCATCACGATTGATGATTGTGCTGAACTGAGCCGGGTGTTGTCCAAGGAATTTGAGGATCGGCATTTTCTTGGTGATGAGAATTATATTCTCGAGGTCTCCACTCCGGGCCTGGATCAACCCCTGAAATTAAAGCGGCAGTTCGAAAAAAACATAGGTCGTGGCCTGAAAGTAAGACTTCACGACGCCCAGGAAGAGGGAAAGCTGAAAGAAGTTGATCAAGAGCATATCGTTCTTGTTCAGGAGGTCGGGGCCGGGAAGAAAAAGGGGACTAAGGAAATACGAATTCCTTTTTCGGAAATTGAAAAGGCGTTT
>DASVOT010000129.1:0-7642 GCA_036383235.1 Chryseosolibacter sp. | reverse complement strand
ACTGAAACAGCTTCCTGTCCGATACCGCTGAACCATTTGCTGATCTTGTTCTGCCGGAGCAGGATAAGCATCTTTTCCTCGATCAGTCGCGGAGAAAGCAGTCCCTCATAAAGTTGTTTCAGTGTCTGGTCGGAATAACCTTTCCGTTTAAAGATCATATCACGCTATTTGAATTTCACGCCTCGGCCGCCCGTAGTCTGAGCAGGCGGTAATTTAGACGTTTATGTGTTTTACTGCATGGAGAGTGATGAAAAGACTTTCAACAAGGGATAAAAGTCGCGTTATTTGGGACCGATGATTCAGTTTGAAGAATTTTCGCTTGGAAATGGATTGCGCGTTATCGTGCATGAGGATCCTACCGTTCAGATTGCGGTTCTGAACATCCTGTACCAGGTAGGATCGCGCGATGAAGATCCGGATAAAACGGGGTTTGCCCACCTTTTTGAACACCTGATGTTCGGGGGCTCAGCCAACATTGAGAATTTTGATGAACCGCTCCAGATGGTCGGGGGTGAAAACAACGCTTTCACAAATACTGACATTACGAATTATTATTTAACCGTTCCGGCGCCGAACATTGAAACCGGTTTCTGGCTGGAATCAGACCGGATGTTAAGCCTGTCGTTCGATCCCAGGGTGCTGGAGGTGCAGAGGAAAGTAGTGGTCGAGGAATTCAAGCAGCGGTATCTCAATCAGCCGTATGGCGATGTCTGGTTAAAGCTGCGGCCCCTGGCCTACCGATCGCATCCGTACCAGTGGGCTACCATTGGCAAGGATATCAGCCATATCGAAAATGCCACCATGGACGATGTGAGGAAGTTTTTCTTTCAGTATTACATCCCGTCAAATGCGATCCTGGTGGTCGCCGGCAACGTGACGGTCGGCCGGGTGAGAGAGTTATCCGAGAAATGGTTTGGTTCCATTCCGTCGCCCGCGGTCCGGAAACGGGACCTTCCGCCGGAAGGACCGCAAATACACAAGCGAACACTCGAGGTGGAGGCGGATGTTCCAGCCAGTGCGTTGTACAAAGCTTATCATATGCCCGGGCGTTTTCACCGGGATTTTTTTGCCATCGATCTGATGAGCGATGTGCTGGCGCGAGGACAATCGAGCAGGCTGTATCAGAAATTGGTGAAGGAAAAGGAAATCTTTACGTCGATATCGTCGTTCACCACCGGGACCCTTGATCCGGGTCTTGTGGTTGTCAACGGACGAGTGAAAGACGGAATCGGGCTGGTGGATGCAGAAGCGGAGGTGAACAAGGTCATGGAGGAGCTCGCCGGCCAGGGTACGACTGAGGACGAGCTCGAAAAGGTTAAGAACCAGGCGTATTCCACGCTGGAGTTTGGCGAAGTGGAGGTGATGAACCGGGCGATGAACCTGGCATTTGCGAAACTTTCCGGCGATGCGCATTACGTAAATGAAGAGCCGGCGCTCATACAGGCCGTTACGCCCGGGCAGATCCAGGAGGCCGCCCGGACAATTCTGCGTGAGGACAATTCGAATGTGTTGTATTACAAAGCGAAGGCGTGAACGAATGTTAAAGTCAGACCAAAAGAGAACGAGGTCGGTGGAACCGGCCTCCGGCAAGCTATGAAGATACGTGTAGGCCTTGGGTTCGATGTTCATCCCCTTGAGGAGGGGCGGGATTTTTTTCTTGGAGGCATCCAGATCCCCTACTCGAAAGGCGCGGTTGGACATTCGGACGCGGATGTTCTCATTCACGCGATCTGCGATGCGCTCCTGGGAGCTGCGAACCTCCGCGATATCGGATTTCACTTTGCCAACGACGACAACCGGTGGAAAGGAATGGACAGCCGGTTTTTCCTGGAGGAAGTATCGAAAATGCTTCGCGACAGGGGCTGGAGAATTCAGAATATTGACTGCACCATTTGCCTGGAGAAGCCCAGGATCAACCCGCACATCGACACGATGAAAAAGGTACTCGCACCCATCATGCATATTCCGGAGGACGACCTGTCGATCAAAGCGACCACCGCCGAACGGCTTGGATACATAGGACGGGAAGAGGGGGTTAACGCCTACGCCGTGGCGCTGATCTCGAAGCACGAATGAGTTCCCTGGAGATTCTTGTGACTTCCGATGGCTCGCACACGCTTCGGAATACGGACCTCAACGAGACCTATCACTCTGTTCACGGAGCATTGCAGGAATCGATGCACGTCTTTATCGCGAACGGACTTGGCTACTTCGTTCAGAAACACCAGCAAAAAAATATCTCAGTCCTGGAGGTTGGCTTTGGCACCGGTCTCAATGCGATGCTCGCCTGGGAGTATGCGATACAAAACCGGATTCACATCGAGTACTGCACGCTGGAGCCGTTTCCCCTGGCGGAGTTCCTCTGGCGTCAATTGAATTACGGGCAGCTTCTGAAAGACGCGGATCACTTTGTCGCCTTGCACAAGGCCGGGTGGGGGACGAAAAACCTGCTGTCCGCCGAATTCACGCTTCTCAAAGTACAGACAACACTGGAGAAAGCGCATCTCGAAGGTGATGAGTATGACATCGTTTTCTTCGACGCTTTCGCTCCATCGGTGCAGCCGGAAGTGTGGATGATCGAATCCTTGAAAAAAATTGTTACCTCGCTGAAACCCCATGGAGTCTTCGTAACCTACTCCGCCAAAGGGCAGTTGAAGCGCGACTTGAGATCCCTGGGAATGGCGGTGGAAACGCTGGCGGGTCCGCCGGGGAAGAACGAGATGACGAGGGCGGTGAAAGGCCGGTGAGGCCCCTGTTTCGGCTGTTATAGGGTTGGAATCACCGCAAACCAGCAAAGGCCGTTTGCGGTTGAAATTTTCCTAATACCATATTCGAAGATTTACGAAAAATTCAATCGTTTTCGGTTTTATTCAAAAATTTGAAAAAACCGCAGCCTGCAAACGTTGACGTTTTTCAGATTTTAAACATTTCGTCGGAAATGTAAAAAGATTCAAAAAATTCCTGCAGAAGGGGAGGCAGGCCAAATTTCCTCCTGCTTGTTTAGTAATTTCAGAAATTAGTTTGGGGTTTTTGATGCCAGCTTTAACCCTTAAAATGAAGTAAATGCAAACAACCACGACCAAAGGCTTATACACACCAGAGCTTGAGCACGATGCCTGTGGCATCGGATTCATCGCCAACATTAACGGAACAAAGACCAACAGCGTCATGCGCGATGCGCTTTCCATGCTGGAAAACATGGAACACCGCGGAGGCAAAGGCTGCAACGCGAAAACGGGTGACGGGGCGGGAATCCTGATTCAGCTTCCGCACGAGTTTTTCTCGGAGGAAGCTTCGCGCCTTGGTTTCGAGCTTCCCGCACCAGGCAAATACGGCGTGGGGATGGTTTTCTTTCCCCGCGATAAAAAAGTTTCGAACGCCTGCCGCGATGTGCTCAAGAAGAACATCATCGCGCTCGGGTTCGAGCTCATCGGGTTCCGCGGTGTGCCGGTCGACCACAGCGTACCAGGTCCTGACGCTTCGGAGGTCGAGCCGGTGATCGAGCAGGTGTTCGTCAAGATCAAGGCCGACGCGTTTACCGACGACCAGCTGGAGCGCAAACTGTTTGTGCTTCGCAATTACACCTCGCACAAGATTGCGCGCGAGGTAAAGGGCAGCAATACGGAGTTTTACATCACCAGTTTTTCGTCCAAAACGATCGTCTACAAAGGTCAGCTGAGGACCGAACAACTTCGAAAATACTTTATCGACCTGCAGGATCCGCGATTGCGCACAGCCCTTGCGTTAGTTCACTCGCGTTTCTCGACGAATACGTTCCCGAACTGGAAGCTTGCCCAGCCATTCCGTTACATCGCCCACAACGGCGAGATCAACACCATCCGCGGGAACGTCAATAAAATGAAATCCAAGGAAGCGCTGTTCAAATCAACGCTTTTCACCGACGAGGAGTTGAAGATGGTGATCCCGATCACGATGGCGGAAGGCTCCGACTCGTCAAACCTGGATGCGCTGGTGGAGATGCTCGTCATCGCCGGTCGCAGCATCCCGCACGTGATGATGATGCTGGTTCCGGAAGCATGGCAGGATAACAAACTGATGGACCCTCACCGCAAGGCGTTCTATAAATATCACGCCTCCATGATGGAGCCATGGGACGGCCCTGCCGCGCTGGTGTTTACCGATGGCAACCGCATCGGCGCCACCCTCGACAGGAACGGCCTTCGCCCGCTGAGATATTATGTCACCCGCTCCGGCCGCGTGGTCATGGCCTCTGAAGCCGGTGCGCTCCCCGTCCATCCGAAAGATATTCTCGAAAAGGGAAGGATCACCCCGGGAAAGATGATGCTCATCGACCTGGAACAGGGAAAAGTTCTCGACGACGAGAAAGTGAAACGCTCCGTATTCGAGGGCAAACCCTATTACAACTGGATCATACAAAACCGCCTGAAGCTCAGGCTGGAACCGGAACAGGAATACTACGAAGATAACTTCGACGACAAGACCATCGTTCAGAGGCAAAATGCATACGGTTACACGAGCGAAGATCTGAAGGCCATTATCACGCCGATGGCGTCGAAGGGGTATGAAGCCGTTGGATCCATGGGTGACGACACACCCCTGGCGGTGCTCTCGAAGGAAAGCCGGCATATCTCCAATTACTTTAAGCAACATTTCGCGCAGGTAAGCAATCCGCCGATCGACCCCATCCGGGAAAGACTGGTGATGTCGCTCTTCACGCGTATAGGCGTGAGCCTGAATGTGCTGGATGAGACGCCGCAGCACACAAACCAGATTCACATTTCGCAGCCTGTGCTCATGAATTCCGACCTGGAGAAACTGAAGCATCTGCCTGCACACGGCTTTGATTATTCTATCCTCCGATCGGTGTTTTTGGCTGACGGAAAACCCGGACGTCTTGAGGAAAGCCTGAACCGCATCTGCTGCGAAGCTGAGAAGGCCATTCGGAGCGGCAAGAAGATCATCGTGATCTCCGACAAGAAGATCAGCCCGGAATATGCCCCTATTCCTTCGCTTCTCGCCATTGGCGCGGTCCATCACTACCTGGTCGAAAAAAGGATCCGGACGCTGGCCGGTCTTTTGGTCGAAGCAGGCGACGTATGGGAAGTGCACCATTTCGCTACCATCATCGGATACGGCGCAAGCGCCGTCAATCCCTACATGGCGTTTGAAACCATTCACGCGCTTAATCAGCAGGGAGCGCTGGGCAACATCACCGATGAGGAGGCTTACAAGAACTATCAAAAAGCCGTTGGCAACGGACTGCTGAAAGTGATGTCGAAAATGGGTATCAGCACCCTGCAGTCGTATCAGTCTGCCCAGATATTCGAGGCGCTTGGTCTCGGCAATGAAGTCATCGAGAAATGTTTCAGGGGTACGATCAGCCGCATTGAAGGGTTGTCTTTCGACGACCTCGCGCAGGAGGTGCTTGTTCGTCACAAGCTCGCCTATCAGAAAGAGGGAACGCCGCTTCAGGCCGGCGGCATCTATCAATGGAAACGCAGGGGAGAGAAACACCTGTTCACACCGGAGGTGATCCATTTGTTGCAGCACTCGACCAAGTCGAACGATTATTCTCTTTTCAAAAAGTACGCATCGAAAGTCAACGAACAGTCGACGCACCCCTTGACGCTGCGCGCGCTGTTCGAATTCAAGAAACGCAATTCCATATCCATCGGCGAGGTCGAGCCGGTAGAGGAGATCTTCAAACGATTTGCTACGGGTGCTATGTCGTTCGGTTCTATTTCACATGAGGCCCATTCAACCCTGGCCATTGCCATGAACCGGATTGGCGGCAAGAGCAACAGCGGCGAGGGAGGAGAAGACGAGATCCGTTTTGACCGGAAGGCCAACGGTGATTTCGAGCGCTCGGCAATCAAGCAGGTGGCATCCGGAAGGTTCGGTGTTACCAGCCATTACCTTTCCAACGCCGACGAGCTTCAGATCAAGATGGCGCAGGGAGCGAAGCCCGGGGAAGGCGGCCAGCTTCCGGGTCATAAGGTGGACGAGTGGATCGGTCGCGTGCGGCATTCCACTCCGGGCGTGGGGTTGATCTCGCCCCCTCCGCATCACGACATTTATTCCATTGAAGACCTGGCGCAGCTGATATTCGATCTGAAGAATGCCAACCGTCAGGCGCGCATCAACGTCAAGCTTGTGTCGCAGGCAGGTGTGGGTACCGTTGCTGCGGGTGTGGCAAAGGCGAAGGCGGATGCCATCCTCATCTCCGGCGCCGACGGCGGAACCGGCGCATCGCCGATCAGTTCCATCCGGCATGCGGGTCTGCCGTGGGAGCTTGGGTTGGCGGAGGCGCATCAGACGCTGGTCAAAAACAACCTCAGGAGCCGGGTGGTTCTTCAAACCGACGGACAGATCAGAACCGGGCGCGACATTGCGATCGCCACGCTCCTCGGAGCCGAGGAATGGGGAGTCGCAACGGCTGCGCTGGTGGTTGAAGGGTGTATCATGATGCGCAAGTGCCACCTCAACACCTGCCCGGTGGGAATCGCCACCCAGGACGAGGAGCTGCGCAAGCTGTTCACCGGCGATCCGGAGCACATCGTAAACTTTTTCCGCTTCCTGGCGCAGGATCTGCGCGAGACCATGGCGGAACTCGGTTTCCGCACCATCAACGATATGGTTGGCCGCGCCGACGTGCTGCGTGTCCGCCGTGACATCGACCACTGGAAGGTAAAGAAACTGGATCTGTCGCCTATCCTCCACCGGGAGCCTGCGCGCGAATATGTAGGTGTGTACAAGCAGATCGAGCAGGATTTCGAGCTCGAGAAAGTCCTCGACTGGCGCCTGGTAGAGGCTTCGAAAGCTGCGCTGGATGAAGCGGAGCCCGTTCGTCAGAAATTTCCGATACGCAACACCGACCGCGCTGTTGGAGCGCTGTTGTCGAACGAGGTTTCAAAACGATATAAAGGTAAAGGACTGCCGGAGGATACGATACATTTTCAATTCAAAGGTTCGGCAGGACAGAGTTTCGGCGCTTTTGTCGCGCCGGGTCTGACCTTCGAGCTGGAGGGCGAGGCAAACGACTACTTCGGAAAGGGCTTGTCGGGCGGAAAGCTTATTGTCTATCCAGACAAAGAGGCGACCTTCAAGCCGGAGGATAACATCATCATCGGCAACGTTGCGTTCTACGGCGCGACCGCCGGCGAAGCCTTTATCAGGGGGCAGGCGGGAGAACGCTTCTGCGTGCGCAATTCCGGCGTAAAGGCTGTGGTGGAGGGTGTGGGCGATCACGCGTGCGAGTATATGACCGGTGGCCGTGTCGTTGTGCTGGGCAAGACGGGAAGGAATTTCGCTGCCGGTATGAGCGGCGGCATCGCCTATGTGTTTGACACCGAGAAGGCACTCGACAGGCTTTGCAACAAAGACATGGTGGAGCTTGAAACGATGGACGCCGGCGACAAAGCGGAAGTTCGGGAAATGATCGAAAAACACTTCAGGCACACGGGAAGCGACCCCGCTGAATGGATCCTCGAGAACTGGGAAGTTGCCATGGACCATTTTGTCAAGGTCATGCCGAAAGATTACAAAGCCGTTATTCAGAAACAAAAGCAGGTGGCGGCGAATGGCAGCGCCGAAAAACGCGTTGCCGCATAACAACATCCAACGATCCAGATAACAGACATAAAAAAATATTTCAAAATGG
>DASVOT010000128.1:0-4200 GCA_036383235.1 Chryseosolibacter sp. | reverse complement strand
GGGCATTGCCCTCCGCCTGTTAAAACAAAAAAAACCAATTTAAGCTACCAAGGTTTGCCGGTTCCCTGAACTAGCCATTGTTTTGACCATGCGCTGTTCTTGGCGTCCGCCTGTGAATAGACCGTGACTTCCAGGTCATTCACCGCTGCGTCGGCGTTATCGGCATTCAGCATAAGCTCGTTCTGCGGATAGTAAAATCTCACGGGTAACACGGAGCGTTTTGCGGCAGGACCAGCCTGAAGTGCCGGCAAGCCTGTTCTTCTGAAATCAAACCACGCTTCCGTTGCAGCCGTCCAGCTGGCGATCCACTTCTGCTCCATGATCTGGTCGAGGGTCCCGTTGTAGGCCACCCCGGGCTCGGCGATATATGAGGAGAAGTCGCCGCCGACTCCCCAGGTCTCGAGGGATGCCTGAACGCCAGCTTCATAGTGCGCCTGCGCGTCACCCGCGGCCCAGCCCTTGAGGGCAGCTTCCGCGAGGATAAAATGAACTTCGGCGGCGGATAACAAACGGGCTTTCAACAGATCTCCCGACGGTTCTTTATAAATATCATTCAGGAATGACACGTGCGGGTTATTGGACGTCTGTCCGGGTGTCGGATTCAGATTGTAGATAGAAGGCAGTGCCGAAAAGCTTGTGGGAATACCTACGTATTCGGGGTCGGTATCGTACAGCGCGTTTCCGACTTTATCCGGGGAAAGATAGCGGACGCCGTCGATGATCTCATCGGTACCTGGCGGAAGGCTGCCATCGACCACGAGGGGGATCTGAACCTTGTTCGCCCAGATCGCGAGTCGCGGATCGTTCTTGGCCTGCAACGACTCTACCAGCGTAGCGGCCATCTTGATCCGTTTGTAATTACTCTCGCTGGGATCAAACGCCGTGTTGGCGGGCCATGACGTATCCGGGCTCGTGCCGGGAAAACCCATCGTCACGTCTTCGTCGCTTGACGCAATGATCGGGTACTGCGAAGGGTTGGCAACGATTTTTTCGATGCCCGCCTGCGCCACGGCAGGCAGCTTGCTGGAAATCCTCATGTAGTACCGAAGGGCGAGCGAGTTCGCGAACTTTCTCCACAGTTCGGGATCCCCTCCGTAATAGACATCCGCATCGTCAACGATGCTGGAGTATTCACTCTTCGGCTTCGAGAGCAACGTGTTGGCGGTCTCGAGGTCGGCCAGAATCCCTTCGTAGATACTCTGCTGTGAATCAAAAGCGGGTTTGATGTCGCCCAGCTCACCGGTTTCACCTTTCAGCGCAGTCGTGTAAGGAGCATCGCCGTAGAGGTCGGTGATCAAGCCGAACATAAACGCCTTCATGACCAGGGCGACGCCCTGATGAAATTCCAACTCCAGGGCCACTGCCCGCTGATATAACAGGTCGTTGTTCCTCAGTATGCCATAGTATCCGCTCCAGTCCTGGCTTCCGCCCCAGTCGTAATCATTGTGGCCGGAAGACCACGCATCTTTTTGCGTGTGCTGAACCACACCTGCAATATCCTGGTATCCCAGGTTGAGGTACGTTTTGGCCGCTTCTGTCAGCACCGTGGGCATGACCAGGTTCGGGTTTACCTTGCCCGGCTCGATACCGTTCGGGTTGACATTCGTCTCTGTAAGGTCCTCGCATGAAAACAGCAGCGAGCTGAAGAGTACAGAGACCAGGATGTATTTCTTATTGATCATTTTCATACCGTAGTAATCTAAGATTTTAGAAAGTTAAGTTGACCTTGAAACCGACAGGCATAACCCACGGGGTCACGTTGTAACGTTCAATCCCCTGTTTGAACTGCGTACCTGCCTGGGCGCCGGCTTCCGGTTGATACGCCATTTCAGGATCGACGCCGATCTTGGCGGCAGTCCACAACATGATATTCCTGCTGTACAGGGAAACGCTTGCGTTCTGCAATTTCATCCGCTGAACAAAAGACGCCGGAATCTGGTACGACAGCGATACTTCCCTCAGCTTGATAAAAGAGGCGTCGAACATCGCGGCCTTAGTGAAGTCCCAGGGATAGTTGTCTCCGTAGGGAATATACTTTGTTTCCGCGCCTCCCAGGTTTTCGGTGTAGCCGATGATGTTGCCATCCGCGTCATACTCGGCGATGACGCCCGGGTTGAACACCGCATAGGGATAGGTATTCCCCCCGTATTCAAACGGGAATCCCCCGTATTCGGCAGTAGGGCCACCCACAATGTTGAAGTGGTCTCGTACGATAACCAGGTCGTTGTTCACGAGGTAGTCGCGTAACTGGTCGCCCGACATATTCCCGGGATTGATGAGCAGGTCCAGGAAACGTTGTGTCTTCAGATCGGACTCGCCGTACCGATAGGTTTGCGAAATAAAGTCGCCGCCATTTCTCCAGTCAAACGAAAGGTCCAGCGTGAATGCCTTATAGGTCAGCGAAGTCTGGAGGCCCAGCAGGAAATCGGGATTAAAATTTCCGATTTTCTCCCGGGTGTTGCTGGCCTTGATGCTTTGCCAGGATCCGTTCTCGTCCAGGATCGGATAACCATAGTAAGGAGAACTCTTATCCTCAACGGTGACCAGCTTCGCATCGTAGATATCTCCGATCTCCTCTCCTTCATAGGTCCAGGCACCGCCTTTGGCATCGGTCCACAGGGTGTAAAAGTCAACGCCCTCCGGGAGGTCGGCGATGACCGTCCGGTTGCGCGAATAGTTCAGGTTGATATCCCAGCGCAGGTCGCCTTTTTCAAATGGCGTTCCACCCAGTGACAATTCAATGCCTTTGCTCACCAGCAAGCCGGTATTGATATTTCTGTTGTTGAACCCTGAAGAAGGAGCCAGGGCAAGCGGAAGGATCTGGTTTTCATTGTCGATCTTATAATAAGTAGCGGACAATCTCAACCGGTTTGAAAACATCCCCAGATCGAGGCCCCCTTCATAGGAGGTGGCTCTTTCAGGCTTCAGATCAGGCAGGAGAATGGTGGAAGACTTGCCCAGCCTGGTTAAACCGCCCCAGGATTCATAGGCGGCCAATACGTTGATAAGATTGTAAGGCGATGTGTCATTGCCCGCTGCTGCGACACCCCCTCTTAATTTAAGCATGTCTACTTTATTAATCTCCAGCATTTCATTCAGCAGCACGCTGAGCGAGGCGGCGGGATAGAAATATGACCGGTGCTCAGCAGGCAAGGTGCTCGACCAGTCATTCCGGGCCGTGAGGTCCAGGTACACCATGTCTTTGAAGCCGACGTTGACGAGTCCGTACAAACTGTGAACCGCCTTCTTGGAAAGGTAGCTGCTGTATGCCAGGTTGTTCGGCGCGATATTCTGGAGCGTATATAATCCCGGAATGATGAGGCCCGCTTTGCTCTTGCTGTAGTTGCTGACATCACTGGCCTGGGCATACCTTGCATTTCCTCCAGCGGAAACCGTCAGGTTGAAGTTGTTGATATCCTTGGCATACGTTGCCAGGAAGTCGGCATTGCGCTCGTACCTCTTCATATCGACGATGCCATATGCACCATTGGGTTCGCCTGTGTAGCTTTTCGCGATCTTCACTTCACGTTGCTCGTTATAGGTGTCCAAACCGTATCTTCCCATCAGGCTGAATTCAGGCGTGATCTGCCATTCGGCCTTCATGTTGCCGAATAACCGGTCGCGCACAAATCCGTTGTTCACCTCGTAGGCGAGGAAGTAGGGATTGTTGTAATCGCCGGGAGCCTGTGAAAGTTGTTGCAGTCCCTCCTGTCCCGGCACCCAGTAGTTTCTCAGGTCCCGGATATCGATGTGCGGGGAGACGGCATAAGCCCACTGCAGCGGATTGGTGCCCCTGTTGCCCGCGGGCCGGTTGTTGGAATTGCTGCGGCTCAGGTTGATGTTGCTGCTGATGGTGAGCTTGTCATTTGCTTTCACCGCGGTATTCAGGTTCAACGAATTTTTAAACAGGTCGGAGTTGGGAATGATGCCGCGGCTGTTCATGTTGGAATACGACAACCGGTAATTGATCTGCTCGTTGCTGTTCGCAATGGAGACGCCGTTGGTTGTGGTGACTCCCGTCTGCACGAAGTTCTTGACGTTATCCGGATGGGAAACCAGTGGCGTAGGGATCGGGTCGCCGTTGGCATCCAGCGGGCTGTTCCATTGAATGGCGTTATATCCCTTGTCCAGCTCGGGACCGACGCCGCCGGCGGAGCCTTCATCGATCACCAGCACGCCCCCGGGATAGGGATTATTGTC
>DASVOT010000127.1:0-6441 GCA_036383235.1 Chryseosolibacter sp. | reverse complement strand
ACTCTTCCGCTGTCGACGTGTTCAGGGTACTCGTCAGTGGCGACGAGGCCTATTACCTTTCTCAAAACAAAATCTACCGCTACAGGGATAGCGCTCCGAAAGCAGAGACCATCGTCGTCGGAAATGCCCAAAGTCTGTTTACGTGCATGTTCGAGTTATATGGAAGCGTGTACGTTCAGACAGACAGGAGCACGACGTTCAAAGTTGAGAACGGCAAGCTCGTCTATGTCAACCTCAATTTGTCGGGCAGTGTCGTTTTCAATTCGCGGATCGATGACACGTACGTGCTGGGCACGAGCGACAACAGGGTGTACACCTGCAACAAGGATCTTCTCATGCATCCGGTCCCGATCCAGGATCAACCATACGCAGACGCAAACGTCATTGTAAACGGAAGCTGGATCAATGGCCAATTGCTTGCATTGGGCACCCTGCGCGGGGGGGTAATGCTCATCAATCCCATTACCGGGAAACGCGATCAGATCATAGATTATTCAACGGGCCTGCCCGACAATGAAGTGTTCTGTCTGATGACAGATGCCAACCAGAATATCTGGGTTGCGCATGAGTACGGATTTACGCAGATCTCGCCCTCTATGCCGTTCCGCTCCTTCAGTCATTATCCGGGGCTGCAGGGAAATATGCTGTGCGCTTACTCCTACAACGGCGAGGTATATGTAGGTACGTCCGTTGGATTGTTCAAGCTGCACAAGGATGAGATCTACGACGAAGTGATCTCGTACATTGACGTGGAGGTGCCTAAGAAAACGTCCAACTCGAAAAGCCGGACAGAGCCGCCGTCCGGAACAAAACAGCCCGATGTACAGGAGGAGACCCCCGCGAAGAGGAGGGGAATTTTTAATTTCCTGAGGCGAAACAGAAAAAAAGAAGCGGACACCGAGGCCGTTGCCTCGCTCAGCAATGAGCGGCAACCTGCAGAGGTGAATGTCGAAAGTCCGGAGAAAGGGCAGTCGCGGCAGGAAAAAAAGGTTGACAGAATATTGCGGTCGTCCCAACATGTTTTTAAGAAAGTCGGAGGCATTGACGCGAAGATCACACACCTGGTGGAGGCCGGAGGCAAGCTTGTCGCCGCCGGGCTGGAGGGTGTGTTCCAGGTCGACGGTCTGCAGGCAAAAGTGATTATGAATACGCCGACGCGTTACGTGTACGCGTCGCCTGACATGCAAACCATAATCGCCTCTACCTACAACGATGAGATCTGGTCGCTGAAATCCGGGCAGGACGGCGCATGGAAACAGCTGAACCTCATCAACAGTCTGGGAGACCAGATCGATTATATTTTCGAAGGCGCAGAGAACGAGTGGTGGCTTTGCGGACTGGACCGCATCTATCAGCTGCAGCTCAACGATGAGGGCATCCAGCGCCTGCAGACGATTCCGCTCTCCAATCCGAATTTTGAAAAGACCGTGGGATTGTATTACAAGGAACAGATCTTTTTCGTCAATGCGGACGGATTCTTTCACTTTGAACGAGATCAAAACAATCTGAAACGTATTGACACGCTTGCAAGCCCCTCTCAATATTTTGCTGTCAATGGGCATATCCTGTACCGCGATGTGCATCGCTGGAATTTGTTCGGTGCAACGGCGGGAAGCAACAACATCCAGCTGTTGAATCTGTTCCAGAACCTGCGCTTCATCGCCACCGACCAGAATCCGCAGAACATGTGGATCATCAGTGGCAGCAACGAGCTGTTGAAGTTCAACGGAGAGAACATGAGCCTGATCAGGAACCAGTTCCCGATTTTTCTCAAGTCCATCCACAATAATTCGCGAACGATCGCCAACTTCAGCCACATCACCATCGACCAGCGATCCAGCGCCGTCACCTTTGAAGTGGTTCAGCCTGACTTCATCAATCCGAAAAGTATCGAGTTCAGGTATTTGCTGGAGGGCATGAATCAGGACTGGTCGGAATGGTCAAGCGGAAACAACAAGATCAACTTTCCATATCTGCCCCCGGGCGATTACGCGTTGAAGGTGCAGGCGCGGAATGTTTTTGGCAAGATCAGCAGCCTGGACCCGTTGCCCTTCGAAGTCATTCCTCCTTACTGGCGCCAGGGATGGTTTTACGGGCTGGAGTTTACCGCATTCGCCTCGCTGGTCATCCTGTCTTTCAGGCTGAGTACACGCTACCGCATTGTCAGCCGGCTCCTTTCGCTCATCACCATCATTCTTCTGATCGAATTCATCCAGACAGTAATTGGGTCGAGTATTATTACCGCCGACACGCCTGTTACTGCGTTCTTCATACAGGTGGTGGTCGCCCTGTTGATCCTGCCTGTCGAGGGGTATCTCCGGAACCTGATGCTGCGCTCGCTTGACAATTCTGAGAAATTGTACGGGCTCATCACTCCGGTGCGAAAATCGGAGAAACGAAAAAGTCTGAAGGACAAGGTAAAGGAACCAATGTGACGCGCCCAATCGTCACAATAAATTTGCTAGAATTTAAACCGACTCACATGAATACCAAAGTCGTCACCGGATTCATTTTCCTGTCTGCCCTTTGTCTGTCCTGCCAACAACGAAATTCAGGCGAGGCGAGGTCGGGGGCTAACCCGCCTGCTCCAGGCTTTGATATGGCGCATTCCGATCCTGCGGCCATCGAACTTGCCGACAGTGTTATGGCGGCGATGGGAGGACGTGAAAATTGGGACAAGACGCGTTTTATCTCCTGGAATTTTTCTGGCAGGCGCGACCTGGCGTGGGATAAGGCCGAAGGCAACGTAAGAATCGAGTCCGCGCCCGACAGCACGATCTACCTTCTCAACCTCAATACGCGGAAAGGCCGCGTCCGGATCAGAGGGCAGGAGCTGACAGAACCCGATTCCCTTGGCAAAATGCTGCAGCGCGGGAAGAGCATCTGGATCAACGATTCTTATTGGTTGCTCATGCCTTTCAAGCTGAAGGATACCGGCGTGACGCTAAAATATCTCGGCGAAGACACCACAGCAACAGGGGCAAGATGCAACGTCATCCAATTGACGTTTCAGAACGTCGGCGACACTCCTCAGAACAAATACAAAGTCTATGTCGGCCTGGAAGATAACCTGGTCAAGCAGTGGGCGTATTACAAGGAAGCAACCCAGGACTCGCCATCGCAGGTCTGGCCATGGGACAACTACAAAAAGTATGGCAATATCCTTCTTTCGGCAGACCGCTCCGATAACAGAGGGCCTCGTAATGTGCGTATAGACAATCAGTTACCGGCCAGCCTTTTCAGCGAATTCTGACAAGATGGGCGCCAGAATTGGCGGCATGAATAAAAAAGCCTTCCATACGAAGGCCGGGTGGCTGTGGTGATGGAGGGAATTGAACCCCCGACACAAGGATTTTCAGTCCTTTGCTCTACCAACTGAGCTACATCACCTAAAATTATTTTCCGCCTCTTGGCAGGGGCACAAAAGTAGATAAATTTACATTTCGTGCAAAATAAACCGGAATTAATGGGGATTGCACTACCGGATTCACGATCACGGATCAGAATGCCCGGACAAAATTAATGACACGGATGGTTGAACAGATCGCATTTATACTTGTACTGCTAACGGCCGCTTATTTTCTTACGAGGCGCATTTCATTCATCAGAAGAAATATCCTTCTGGGGAAAAAAATCGAGATAAAAGACCAGCCCGGGAAGAGGCTGCGCAATCTGCTGCTGGTTGCCTTCGGCCAGAAGAAGATGTTTAAGCGCCCCCTGCCGGCTTTTCTGCACCTCTTCGTTTACGTCGGCTTCCTGGTCATCAACATTGAAGTGTTGGAGTTCATGATCGACGGAGTGGCGGGCACACACCGCGTCTTCTCGCCTTACCTGGGTTCATTTTATACGGTTCTCATGAATATTTTTGAGTTCCTGGCAGTTGGAGTGCTGCTTTCGTGTATAATTTTCCTCATTCGCCGGAATGTGATAAAGGTGCCCAGGTTCTGGACACGCGAGATGACGCGGTGGCCCAGACTGGATGCCAACATTATTCTGCTGACGGAGATTCTCCTGATGGTCGCTATTCTTGCGATGAATGCTTCAGACCAGTTATTGCAGGCGACTGGCGGAGCTTATCCCCGTACGGGACGACTGGTTTTCAGCTCGGCGCTGATTCCGCTCTTCGCGTCGGTACCCACGCCCGGCCTTGTCTGGGTCGAGCGGTTCGCATGGTGGTTTCATATCGTTGGCATTCTCGCGTTCGCGGTTTATATCACGTACTCCAAGCACCTCCACATTTTTATGGCTTTTCCAAATACGTGGTACGCGAAGCTTGCGCCTTCCGGCAAGATGAGTCCCATGCCGGTGGTCACCAATGAGGTGAAGATCATGCTGGGAACGGCGGGTGACGCGAACGCGCAGGCCGCAGAGCCGGGGCGATTCGGAGCAAAGGACGTGAACGATCTCAGCTGGAATATGCTGATGGCAGCTTATAGCTGCACGGAGTGCGGGAGGTGTACGGCCAGGTGCCCGGCTCATCAGACGGGCAAGAGGCTGTCACCGCGCAAGATCATGATGGATACCCGCGACCGGATGGAAGAGGTTGGCGAGAGCCTTTTGAAAGGCGGCCCCGGTTTGAACGACGGAAAGACCCTGTTGAACGATTACATCTCAAAGGAAGAGATCAACGCCTGCACGAACTGCCAGGCCTGTGTTGACGCATGCCCGGTGTTGATCGATCCCCTGGAGATCATAAATGAATTAAGGCGGTTTGTAAGCATGGAGGAGTCGGGCGCTCCCTCATCGTGGAATAACATGTTTCAAAACATCGAGACGAATTTTGCGCCGTGGAAATTTTCACCCGCTGATCGTTTCAACTGGGCTAAAGAGATTCAGGATAATTAAACGAAATGAAAGTATGACTGTTCCCACAATGGCGGAACTGACCGCCAAAGGTGAAAAGCCGGAAATATTATTTTGGGTAGGTTGCGCAGGCTCCTTTGATGACCGGTATAAGAGAGTCACACGGGCGTTTGCTCGGATCCTGAATTCAGTAGGTGTGAAGTTCGCGGTGCTTGGCGTTGAGGAATCCTGTACCGGGGATCCGGCGAGACGAGCCGGCAACGAATTTCTTTTTCAGATGCAGGCGATGAGCAACATCCAGGTGCTGCAGGGATACGGGGTCAAAAAAATCGTGACCGCCTGTCCGCACTGCTTCAACACTTTGAAGAATGAATATCCGGAGCTCGGGGGCGACTTTGAGGTGATACACCATTCGGTTTTCCTTCAGCAACTCATTGACAGCGGGCGGATAAAGCTGAAAGAAGGTGGCTCATTCAGGGGAAAGAAAATCACCTATCATGATTCGTGTTTTCTCGGCAGGGCGAATAATATTTACGAGGCGCCGCGCGCCGTGCTGGAAGCGCTCGATGCGGAACTTGTGGAAATGAAGAGGTGCCGCTCCAATGGATTTTGCTGCGGGGCGGGCGGTGCCCAGATGTACAAGGAAGCAGAGCCCGGCAGAAAGGAAGTGAACATTGAAAGAACGGAAGAAGCCCTTGCTACCGGGGCCGGAACCATTGCCGTGGCATGCCCTTTTTGCATGACGATGATGACGGATGGGGTGAAGAACAAGGAAAAGGAACCGGAGGTGAAGGTAAAGGACCTGGCAGAACTAATTGCCGAGGCTCAAGGTTTAACCTGAAGTCAATAACAGATCACATTATGTTTGTTCCCTTCTCATCATTGCCACCCTCTTCGCGGGTGTGGGTTTTTCAGGCCAGCCGTCCCATGGCCGCTAAAGAATTGGAAATTGCCGAACACAGGCTCGCGGTATTTACCGGCGAATGGGCTGTTCACGGCACGCCTTTAAAAACTTCTTTTGTCATCAGATACGACCAATTCATCGTGCTCGCCGCAGACGAATCCGATGGAACTGCCAGCGGATGCTCCATTGACAGTTCTGTACGGGTTTTAAAAGAGATCGGACAATCGATTGGCATCGACTTTTTCGGCCGTGACCAGGTGGCCTTTAAAATCGGGAACAAGGTTCAACTGATACCGTTGTCGCAGCTGAAAGAAAAATTCAGCGATGGCACCCTAAATGGTGACAGCCTGACGTTCAATAATCTGGTCGATACCAAGTCAGCATTTGATGCGCACTGGCTCGCCCCCGCAGCCGATACATGGCTAAAGCGATATTTGCCAAACGTGCTGGTTAGGTAAAATGAGTTTTTGTAGTTTTAAAGTGCATATGAAGCATACGGGTTTCCTGGTTATTGTTCTGGTATTGCTGGCAGGCTGCAGCGCGGAAAAAAAAGCCACCAAAGCTTTCCGCTTAGGAAAGTATCAAACCACCATTGACATCTTCAAACAGGCCCTGGCGAAGAATCCGGACGACGGACGAGCGAATTATTTTGTGGCCGAATCATACCGGCTTTCCAACCGGCTGAAAGAGGCCGCCCCTTTCTATGCGAAAGCCGGCGGCCGCGGCATTGACAA
>DASVOT010000126.1:0-2863 GCA_036383235.1 Chryseosolibacter sp. | reverse complement strand
CGACGCGAAGCCTCCCGCCAGGCCGCCCGCGCCGATCAACATCATCGCAATGCCGCGTTCATTCTGCCCTCCGGTAGTGCCGAGCAGGCTTTGAACCCAGGTTGGGATCCAGGAAAACATACCCCACAACCCGATCAGCATCGATCCGAAGATGAGGGAACCTTTTATCAGGTTGCTCCTGTCATCAGCAGTTGCTTTTTCCGGGCTGGCCAATCGCGCGCCCTCCCGCCAGTGTCCGGATTCTTTTAACACAAACATCGCGATGATTGCGAGCCCGGGAAGAAATAATCCGGTCGTGAAGGCGTCTCGCCAATGGCTCACCAGCACCGTCACCAATCCGGACGAAAAAATTCCAACGGGAAATCCAATCGAATCGATTCCGATCATAACCGCCCGCGATTTGGCTGGCCAGATCTCAAAGAGTAGAGTGGGTGTGATCACGAGGATGCCGCCCACAGAGAGACCCGATAACAGTCTGAGAAGGACAACATATCCCCAGGAGGGAGCCATCGAGATCAGGAAAGTGAACAGTCCAAATAATCCCACCGAGAGGGCGAGGGCTTTTACTCTTCCTGTTTTGTCGCTGATATAACCCCAGAAAAAACCACCGGCGGCCCACCCGGCAATGTAGAGCGATTGAATATAAGCGCTTATTTCGCCGAGCTCCCCGGCGTTTGTTTTACCGGTCAGGTCCTGTACGACCGGGGGCAGGTACACCGACATGAGCGTGGAGATAAGGCCCGCGCCGATGTTGCAGAGAAAACAGATTAGGAACGAGCTCCATAGAAGGATTCCGATCTTGTCGGAATCCTTCACGTTGGAAGCGGTTATCTCAGTGGCCATCATCGCATAAGTTGGTCAAAAGTCAGGCTTACATAGTAGATCGCACCGATTGACGGGGAGCCATAAGCCTGGTACACCTGGTTATTGAAGAGGTTGTTTGCCCCGATTTTTATCATCGATTTGATGGGAAGAACCCGGTAATTTACCTGGGCGTCAAAAATGGAGAAGGCGTCGATACGACCGGGTCTCATCTGGTTAAAGGTTCCGTACCAGTCGTACGCATCCTGCCATCTCCATGCGATGTTGAACCCGAAGTTCGGCGTGACCTTGCTGTTTCCGAAGGTGAAAGCCGTTTTGTATTTAGGGGTGTTGAACCCGGGAACATTGTTAGGGTTTGCATCGCGGATGTCGAATGTTGCGAGCGTGGCATTCGCGCCAACCAGATAATTCAGGGGCAGACTGTATGTTACACCCAACGTTGCGCCTTGTGCCGTTACCACATCGGCAGCGTTGGTGTACAGTTGATACAGGTGGCTGTCGCCGTTGAGCAGGTCCATCGCAGCCTGAGGGTTGATTGACCCGTCAGACGCCAGCACCGGACTCTGCGGCTCCATCACCACCTGATTCAATAAGAAGTCGGTGTAGCTTGAAAAATAATAGTTTACGTCGAATACAAGATTGTTGTTGAACAGTGCTTTATATCCGACTTCGAACACTTTCACGCGTTCCGGCTTGATGTAATCCACATCAGATTTCACAAGCAGGTCTTTCGCCTGCATGACGGCCTCCTGCGGAGTTGCGCCTTGCTGCATGGCTTGCTGAAATGCTCCGAAGAACGGCCCGAGTGAAGCGGTAGTGAAGGAGTTTTGATAGACAGTCATTCCCTCGCTGTTCTCCGGGACCCCTCCGAGTATGGTGATGGGGCCGGCATTCAGCTTGATGTATTGATCTCCCGGGGTAGGGTTTCGGAAGCCGGTTTGATAGGAGGCCCTGAAATGATGGTTATTCGCCACGGTGTACACTGCGGACGCCCGGGGAGTGAATCTCCCTTCAAAATTCTGATTCTTATCGTAGCGCATCGACGCGGCGAGTTTCAGCTTGTCGGTCAGCAGTTTTTTGCCCAGCTGAACAAACGCGCCGCTTTCGTTGATAATAATGCTGCCCCCTTTGTCATCAAATAAAGTTCCATTGGTGAACATATCGTACTGCCTGAAATTTCCCCCCACCAGCACGTCGAGCACTTTCAGCTTGCTTGAAAAATCGTATTGACCTTCCGCGTGGTATAATTTGCTTTGACTTAGAATTCCGGCACCACTCAATCCCTGGGTCGCAATCAAACGGTCCTTTTGCGCGTTGAAGTCTGCGCTGCCAGGTAGCAACCTCCCTTCGTCGGCAAACGCCCGTGCGGCCGCGTGGCTGCCGGCGGCCACGCCCCCGATGTTTCCGGCAAATGCTTCCTCGTACCGCGTATACCACATATCGTCCGCCTGGTTTTCCGGAACGGTATTTCCGTTGAGATCACGCACCCAGGTCTTGTTTATTAACTGGCCAAGGCCTTTTGCGTTATAAGAGTCGTGTGAATCTTCCGCGGTGGAGTACGCCCGGATAAAATAATTCGATCCTTTTAACTCCAGCTGGTGTTGCTGCAAGGTGAAGTTGTTGATTGAAAACCGGTTGCTCCCCGTGTAGTTCGCCGTACCCTGCCCGAAGTTGTATTGGTAGCTTAACACCATGTTTTCGGTGATCCGGTAATGCAAAGCGCCGTTTAATTTAAGACTATACACATTGTAGTCGGTCACGTCCCGTTCTTCATAACCGGTACGCGACACGCGTCCGATGCCGGGAATGGTACGCGCCTCATCATCACCGTAAATGTTCAGTGCATTCCTGGCAGGATTACTGTCCCCGCGCAGTGCCACAGGAGTGCCGGGATCTACATCGGTGTAGTTGGTAGCGTAAAAATCAAGCCCGGAAAAGTAGGAGGCATTTACCTTGAACGCAAAACGGTCGTTAAACGCCCTGGCATAACGGATTGAGTAATCGTTCAGCAGGTGGGGATCCGCGTACTCTTCGCCTATAT
>DASVOT010000125.1:0-2393 GCA_036383235.1 Chryseosolibacter sp. | reverse complement strand
ATTGGTCTGACGATCGATAGTCTTCAGAATCAGAAGATCGCCGCCGAAGTAGCGTATCGTTCGTTTTCAGCGTTTTACAAAAAACACCAGGAACAATTCTCGTATGCCTTAAAGCAGAAGGTTATTGAAACCGCTGAATCGATTGTCAAGATCTTTCCTGCTCACGGAAGAAAAAGCGATCACCTGAAGGAACTGAAAACCCTCATGGAAGAATCACCACAAAGCGCCGAAACAAGGCGTTGAGACGTTTGAAAACCCCACGAATATGCACGTCAACTATCAGAAAATTTACGAGAAGCTCGGGTATCTCTTTTATGCCATCGCGGCTGCTGACGGCAGGGTGGCCGACGGCGAGTTGAACAGGCTCAGAGAGATGATCAAAAAGATATGGATCCCGCTCGAAGGCAGCACCGATGAGTTCGGCACCGATGCCGCCCACTATATAGCCATCAGTTTCGAATTCCTGATGGATGAGGGAATGGATGCCAACGATGCTTTCGGAGAATTTAAAGATTACTATGAGGAGCATTCCGCCGCCTTCTCCCGGGAGATAAAGGAGAATATTGCCAATACCACGAAGGCCATCGCCCATGCCTTCAGGGGCCGGAACAGCCACGAGGCCGGCATCCTCAGGAAGGTCGAAAGACTGCTTGCCTGAGACAAAAAGATAATCGTCGGAAAGCCCGCTGAAATCACGATTTCACGCTTCATGTTTTTTAAATCCCTTCGCACCGTGCGGCACGGCGGCCGGGCGCTTTTTCCCGCCGGCATTCAGGCTGCCCATTGTGATATAAGTCAGGAGCTAGAGTGACGTTTATCATGAGTTTCTGCTCCGTTCGCTTATAGTTTCGTGCATTATTCCGGACGTTTAAGCTTCAAAATCGACCGGTTAAAAGGGTTATTTCTATGAGGCGCAATTATTCTTCGCTTACCGCTTTAGTTACCGGGTTTATCTTCCTTGCCGTTGTTTACGTGGCCGAAGTGTATTCGGGAATTAGTGGGTCGGTAGCCTATATACTGGTAGTGCTTACTACCCTTTGGCTATCCTGGAACAGCCCTTATGTAACATGGACCGGAGTCATTGCGACGGTGTTCATTTTGGCCGGGTTTTTTACGATCGATCATAATGGAGACATCGCGATCCTGATGAACAGGACCCTGGGCCTGGTGACAATCTGGCTTGCGGTCATTTTTGCGTATCGATACCAGAACCTGTATGAGGCCGAAGAATTTCAGAAGAGGCAGCTGAAGGCATTATTCGACAACGCAACAGAAGGAATGATTTTCACGAATGCGCAGGGAGAGATCGTCGGAATCAATCCGGCGGCGGAACATATGTTCGGATACGAGCATGGAGAGCTGAATGGAAGAAAAATTGAGGTTCTGATTCCGGAAAGGTACGTGAAAGGGCACGTATCCAAGCGGGAGAATTTGTTTGCGAACCCGGTAAACAAGCCGAAGGGAGCGGGACGGGAATTGCTCGGCCGGCGGAAAAACGGCGAGGAGTTTTATTCGGAGATCGGGCTGAGCTTTTTTATCGACCGTCAGCGCGTCTTTTACATTGCTTTTATAGTCGACATTTCCGAGCGCAAGAGGCAGCGGGAGATCATCGAGGCCAATGTCAAAAGTATCCAAACCCTGAACCAGGAGCTGGACGCGAAAGTAAAACAGCGGACGGCCGAGCTTGAGACCGCCCTTCACAACCTCGAGGCGTTGAATGATACGCTTACCCTTGAGATAAGTGAGCGGCGGAAAATCGAGGAGCGCCTCATCAAGAGCCAGGCATTGTACTCAGCGATTGCCAGGAATTTCCCGGAAGGCGTGATCGGTGTGCTCAACAAGGAGATGAAATATGTTTTTGCCGACGGCCAGGAGCTCAAAAAGATAGGGTTCCTGAGGGATGACCCGGTGGGCAGACGTCTTTTTGAGCAGGAGGATTCCTCCGTGACGGCGCATGCTGAAAGCATGATGGGGAATGTGTTCAAGGGTGAAAGCGTATCGTTTGACGTTGACCTGAACAATAATATTTACAACCTCATTGCCGTTCCGCTTCCCGACGGCAAGGGCGACATCAACGAGATACTGGTGGTGATGAAGAACATCACCGATCGCAAGGCTGCGGAGCGCAAGCTGGTAAGGACAATCCAGAAGGAAAAGGAGCTCAGCTCGCTGAAGTCCCGCTTCGTGACGATGGCCTCGCATGAATTCCGCACGCCCCTCAGCACCATGCTTTCATCCGTATTCCTGTTGCAGAATTATACGGGAGACCGTTTTGAGTCGCAAAAGAAGACGCATCTGGACCGGATCAAGCGCTCGATCGTGACGCTCACGGAACTGATGAACGATTTCCTTTCGATCGGGAAACTGGAAGAGGGCAAGGTCAAGGCTGTATT
>DASVOT010000124.1:0-11060 GCA_036383235.1 Chryseosolibacter sp. | reverse complement strand
GCCTCTTCAAAGAATCCGCTCCAGGCCGTGGTCGCACTGCATTCTACTTCATTTGGAAAGTCAATCGGAAGGATGCGGAAGGCGGCGTCCATCACGTGGCAGCCCATGTCACCCAGCGCGCCGGTTCCGAATTTCCACCAGCCTCTCCAGTTGAAGGGCAGGTAGGCCGGATGATAGTCGATAAAGGAGGCCGGACCCAGCCAGAGATCCCAGTCGAGTTCCCTGGGAACGTCGTATTTGCCGGAAGGGGTTGGGACGCCCTGCGGCCACACGGGCCGGTTCGTCCAGGCGAGCACCTTTGTGACATCGCCGATCATTCCGGCGTCAACAATTTCTTTTGCCCGGCGCACGGCTTCCGCGGATGCGAACTGGGTTCCCATCTGCGTGACCACTTTGTTTTTCTTCGCCGTTTCAGCAAGCATACGCGCCTCGTAGATTGACCATGTGAGGGGCTTCTGAACGTATACATGTTTGCCCCGATTCATGGCCGTCATGGCTGCAATGGCATGCACGTGGTCGGGTGTCGATACCGTTACCGCGTCAATTCCCTTGCTCTCCTTGTCGAGCATGACACGGAAGTCTTTGTAATATTTTGCGTCGGGGAAATTCTTTTTTGAATCCACGGCCATGCGGTCATCGACATCGCAGAGGAAAACAACGCGGGCGGCGGGATTTTTCGCCACCCCTGTCAAATCGCTTGCACCTTTTCCACCCACGCCAATGCCGGCGATGTAGACGGTGTCGCTGGGAGGAATAAAACCTTTCCCTCCTAAAACAAATCGCGGCACGATCGTAAAAGCCGATCCCGCAAGGGCTGCACTCCTGATAAAATCTCTCCTCGATGCCATGGTTGAAGGTATAAGGGTATAAGGTATAAGGTATAAGGGTATAAGGTATAGGGGATAAGGTTAATGATTTAACCTTATCCCCTATTTCCGTCTACGTATATCCGTATATCCGTATATCCATATATCCGTATATCCGTATATCCGTATATCCGTATATCCGTATGTCCGTAGATCCGTACACCTCCTAAGCCAGTTTCCAGCCGTCGCGGTATTCGCGTTTGACGAACTGGTTGGCAGGATCAAAGTTGGTGATCTTCATGTTGTTGCCGTCCCAGAGCAGCTTGATGTTGCGGCCCGGGTAATTGAACTGGCCGGGTCTGTCTTGGCGAGGCTCGCGTATATCGTAGCTTCGAATGGCAAGATTCCCCATGAGGATGGTTTCGGTGAGAGGTCCCGCGATCTCAAAAGGGGAGCTCACTTCCATTTTGCCATATCCGGCGAGGCACGCTTCCACCCATTGGGCGTAGTGGCCGTCGGCGCCACCGGGCACACGCTTGATCGTCTGGGGCACGTTCACTTCCTTGGTTCTGGAGGTGGGGAGCAGCTGCGGATTTGCGCCGTAGGTGCTGCACATCATTTTTCCTTTGGAGCCGATGAAGATGACGCCGTTGCCTCCGTCGCCCATGATCTCGTTTGGCCCGAGCTCTTCCGGTCTCGGCGGTTGAATGCCGCCATCCATCCAGTGCAATTTGATAGGCGAGTCAGCCTTTTTGCCGGGGAACGTGAGGATAATGTAAGAGGAGGGAGGGCAGCTGTCGGGGAAATACCCGCGCTGAAACTCGTCCACGTAAACGCTTCCGACGCTGGCTGTAACATCCAGCGGGTAGTTCAGATTCAGAACGCGGAAAGGCGGCTCCACCAGGTGGCACGCCATGTCTCCCAGCGCGCCGGTTCCATAATCCCACCATCCCCGCCAGTTGAAGGGGACGATTTTCTCAACATAATCCTTATACGGCGCAGTGCCGAGCCAGAGATTCCAGTCGAGTTCCTTGGGCACTTCCGCTTTTTTATCCGGCCAGGGAATTCCCTGGGGCCATACCGGACGGTTTGTCCACACATAAACGGTACTCACCTCACCGATCAGCCCGGCGTTATACCATTCTCTGAGCTGGCGCACGCCGTCACCGGAGGCGCCCTGGTTGCCCATCTGCGTGACCACCTTGTATTTTTTGGCGGCCTCGGTCAGCTTCCGCGCTTCATAGATGTCGTGCGTGAGCGGTTTCTGGACGTACACATGTTTGCCGAGCTGCATGGCAGCCATGGCGGCGACGGCATGGTTATGATCCGGTATCGAAACGGAAACGGCATCGATGCTGCGGTGCTCCTTCTCGAGCATGGTGCGAAAGTCCTTGTAGTATTTCGCTTTCGGAAACGCTTTTACCGAATTGGTGGCGCGGCGATCGTCGACGTCGCACAGTATTCCGATCTCGGCCTTTCCGCTTTTCGCAAAGTTGGCGATATCGCTTTCTCCTTTGCCTCCTACGCCGATCCCTGCAACGTAGAGGGTATCGCTTGGCGCCCTGTATCCTTTGCCCAGCACAAATCGCGGAACAATGGTGAAGGCGGCCGCTGCCATGGAAGCGGACTGGATAAATTTCCTTCTTGAAAGTTCTTTCCCGGAAGGAATACTATTCTTTTTAACAGGCATAACTATTTTTTAAAATTAGGAATCGAATTTAGCACTTATTTCCAATGTTCGCGCATCATATTGCAGGCCGTACTGATCGAGAACCTCCTGGGGCACGCCGTTCCACTGGTTTGGCCGGTTGCCCACATATCCGAGATCTTCGATGCCGATCTTGCTGGTAAAAAATCCACAGGCGGTCAGATCGCGCAGGGTGTTGAAAAAGGCGACTCCCTGCTTCATTTCCGGTTTTGCTTTTTCAGGATAGGCGATCTCGTCTACCATCGCGAGCTGCTGCTGCGGCGTGCAGGATACGAAGTCGGCATCATAGCGGCGCATGCATTGCAGGTCCAGCCATTTGATACCACCGCGCAAAGGGGTCTGGTAATAGGGCCGGTCCTTGACCATAAACTCGATGAAATCAGGCACGCCGGCGTCGGTGGCGCTTCCCGACACATCATCTTTCGGGATGATGATGTCGCTGAGCGTCGCGATGGTCTTCCTCTCATGCTCATCGAAGAATTTCTGCGACATCAGCTCTTTTTCGCGCGCCAGCTCTTCGGTGGTGCGGTAGAGGTTAAGCTCCTTTGTGGTGTCAAGCGCCTGGTTCTTTTTTTCAGGCTGGCATTGCAAGAGCAAGCCGGCGCCCATGGATCCGGCGGCGAGTGTCTTGAGGTATTTTCTTCTGTCCATAAGATTCAAGATTCAAGATTCAAGATTCAAAATTCAAAATTCAAGATTCGGTCAGCTCAGGTTCTGTTTTTTAATTTGGTCGATCATGTATTCTGACGCGCGCATCGAGAGGGCAAGGATCGTCCAGGTCGGATTCTTGTCTGCCTGGGAAACGAACGGGCCGCCGTCGACCACGAACAGGTTCTTACAATCGTGGGCCTGGTTGTATTTGTTGACCGCCGATCGTTTGGGATCGTTGCCCATGCGGGTGGTGCCCACCTCGTGGATGATTCTTCCCGGGGCTTCAAGACCGTAATTGTTTTCCGGGCCGTCGTTTCCGCCGTACGTGACAATGCCGCCCATGGCGTGGATGATCTCCGCGAAGGTTTCTTTCATGTGTTTTGCCTGCTTGATCTCGTAATCGCTCCACTTGTAATGGAAACGCAATACGGGTATACCGAATTTGTCTACCGTGTTCGGATCGATCTCGCAGTAATTGTCTTCGCGGGCAATGGCTTCTCCCCGTCCCGACATTCCGAAGCTGGCGCCGTAGAAATACCGGTAGTCGTCTTTGAGAGATGCGCCGTAACCACCCGCCTCTTTCATCTTGCCGTCACGGCCGGGGTATTTGCCGTTGGTGTTTTGCATGCCGAAGCCAAAGCCATAGCCGGGCATGCCCATGCCGCCGCCGAATTCGATGTGATATCCGCGCGGGAAATCGAGCTTCCGGTTGTCGAGCCACCAGGGCGTATAGACGTGCATTCCACCGACGCCGTCTTCGTTGTAGCGCTTGCGGCCGAACAACTTGGGCAGGATTCCGCCCATAGACGCACCGGTAGAATCGTGGAGATATTTACCGACGACGTTGCTCGAGTTTGCCAGTCCGTTGGGATGCCTGCCGGATTTCGAATTGAGCAACAGGCGCGCAGATTCGCAGGCGCTCGCAGCGAGCACGACGATCTTCGCATTCACGACATATTCCTGCATGTCATCTTTATTCACATAGGATATTCCCGTGGCTTGTCCTTCGTCGTTGGTCATCACCTCACGCGCCATGGCGTTGGGAATGACGTCGACGTTACCGGTTTCCATGGCAGGTTTCACCAGCACGGAGGAAGAGGAGAAGTCGGCGTACACCTGGCATCCGCGGTTGCATTGCGCGCAGAAAAAGCAGGAGCCGCGTTCCTTGTTGGTGTTGTCAGGGAGCGGTTTTGTCAGTATGGAAAGGCGGGAGGGAATGACGGGAATTCCGAGCTCCGACCCTGCTTGCCGGAAGAAGAGATCCAGCAGACGCGGTTTCGGCGGGGGAAGAAAAATTCCGTCGGGTTCATTGGGAAGGTTCTCTACTGAGCCGAACACGCCGACGAGCCGGTCGACTTTATCATACCACGGCTTTACATCCTCATAGCCGATGGGCCAGTCTTCTCCCAGGCCATCGATGCTTTTGTGTTTGAAATCTTTTTCACCGAATCGAAGCGAAATGCGGCCCCAGTGGTTCGTCCTTCCGCCGATCATGCGCGAGCGGAACCAATCGAACTGTGTTCCATCCTTATGCGTGTAGGGCTCACCATCAATGTCCCATCCGCCGTAAGCGGCATCGAAATCACCAAACTGGCGCAGGGGCGTGCTGGCACCTCGCCGGGGAGAGTCGTATGGCCATTTCAATTGTGTGACAATTTTTTTCGGGTCGTACATAGGGCCCGCTTCGAGGAGAACGACTTTAATGCCCGCGTTGGCCAGCACATAGGCAGCCATTCCGCCACCGGCCCCGGAGCCTACAATACAGACGTCGTAAGTCTTTGGATTCTTTTTGATTTGGAAATCAGGCATATATAAGGGTTATAGATCCGGCTCAATGTACATGATCTGTTGAAAAGATCACAGGAATCGATTGCATTCTTCGCCAGGAAAATTCCCTGCCATCGTTTGCGGTGGATGTGACCGGCGGCCGCATCGAAAAGTAGAGGATTACTGCGCGGATGCCCTGGTCAAACGGATCGTTATTTTATTCCGCGCTCCTTTTTAGGCACCGGGTCATATCCACTGGTACCCCATGGATGACAGCGGCTGATGCGCTTCACGCCAAGCCAAATGCCACGGATGACGCCCCATTCGGCGATGGCGTCAACGGCATACTGCGAGCACGAAGGCGTGTGACGGCAATGTGTTCCCAACAGAGGGGATAGCGTCAGCTGGTACAACCGGATCGGCAGGATGAATATTTTTTTTAGCAGGTTCATTCAAGGTGCTGCAGCGATCGGAAGAGTTCTTGTCGCGCAGCGTTCATGTTTCAATTATATAATCTATTTCTCCTTCCTTGCCGTCCATCAGCTGGACGCCTAATTTTTTTAAATCGTCGCGGATCTTGTCAGACAGGGCATAGTTCCTGTCTTCCCGCGCCTTCTTCCGAAGATCGATGAGTACATGAAGAACACTGTCGAGCAGTTTTTCGTCCTGTGAGCTTTCTTCTTTCAGGCCGAGCACATCTTCCATAAACCCGGTAAAAGTGGTCTTGAAAGTGTGGAAGGTTTCGGAATCAATGTCCGCGGCCGGTATATTGCCGGATTTGAGATCATTGATCCGGGCTGCCATCTCGAAAAGGACCGCGAGTGTTTTGGCAGAGTTGAAATCGTCGCTCATGTTGACGAAGCAGTCCTCGGCGAGTTTTTTGAACTCCGCCGTTCTTTCGGGATTTATTTTTTTCGACCCTGGAGAAAGTTCGAGGCCTCTCAGCGTTTTGAGCGCCTGGCTGAGTTTTCGGTAGCCTTTCTCCGCGGCCTGAAGCGCCTCATTCGAAAAATCGAGCGTGCTCGAGTAATGCGATTGAAGCATAAAAAACCTCACGGTTGAAGGAGTATACCCTTTATCGAGCAACGGATGGTTGCCGGTGATGAGTTCCTGCGGCAAAAACGAATTACCGAGCGACTTGCTCATTTTTTGTCCGTTTACTGTCAGCATGTTCGCATGGATCCAATAGCGAACGGGTGATTTTCCGTTTGCTCCGGTCGCCTGGGCGATCTCGCATTCGTGGTGGGGAAATTTAAGGTCCATTCCGCCGCCGTGGATATCGAATGTTTCGCCGAGGTATTTTGTACTCATGACGGTGCATTCAAGATGCCATCCGGGGAAGCCTTCTCCCCAGGGCGAGGGCCAGCGCATGATGTGGGAAGGACTGGCTTTTTTCCAGAGCGCAAAATCGATCTTGTCCCGTTTTTCGTCCTGGCTGTCAAGGTCGCGCCCGCTCTCCATCAGTTCCTCAATCTTCCTGCCTGACAGGATTCCATAGGGGTACGACTGGTTGTATTTCCTGACATCGAAATACACCGATCCGTTCACCTCGTATGCAAAGCCTTTGGCGATGAGCTTCTTCGCAATGTCGATTTGTTCAACGATGTGGCCGGTAGCGGAGGGTTCGATGCTGGGCGGCAGGATATTAAACAGCCGCATGACCTGGTGAAAATCTTCCGTGTATTGTTTCACCACTTCCATGGGTTCGAGTTGTTCAAGGCGGGCTTTCTTCTCGATCTTGTCTTCCCCTTCGTCGGCATCGCTTTCAAGGTGTCCCACGTCGGTGATGTTTCTCACATACCGGACTTTGTAGCCGAGGTAGCGGAGATAGCGGCTGATGACGTCGAAGGTGAGGAACGTGCGCACGTTTCCAAGGTGCACTTTATTGTACACGGTAGGCCCGCACACATACATGCCCACCTGACCGGGGTGAAGGGGTTCGAATCTTTCTTTTTTTCCCGAGAGGGAGTTATTGATGTGAAGCGGGTATTGATCGTACAGTGCCATAATATCAAGACGGCGAAAATAAGGATTTTATACTAACCGAATGCAAGGCCGGGATGCCGGCATTAAAAAACGCAGGCGGGCGGGCGGCGTGAAAAGAATTGTCAGCAGATCGGTTTTCGGCCGATTATGAGGCGGGTGTTTTTATGTAGTCAAAAAAACAGCCGCCTGCCCCTGGGTTCCGGGATAGCCGGAGCATCGGCAGTTTGTTTATCAGCAGATTTGTGTGCGCACACGCATCGTTTTTTAGAATTTCAAACGTTTGCACAACTGTTTACGAAAAAAATAGAGTTTCGTGCATAAAAACCCGATGCAAAGGTTTAATTTGGCTGATAACCTCTTTATAAAACGATGCACGAACCTCTCTTCGCCGCATGCAATTTTATTGGGTTTTCCCCCGAGCTACGCCATACCTGCGCTATTGACTGTTACAGCGGACACGCCGTGTTCCGGTGTGATGCTTTTTTTTTGCTTGTCAACCTTAAAACCGAATTGGATTCCATGAACGGCCCGTGACTTACAATCGTCCAATAGCTACCAGGTTAGTCGTTGGACTCTGATGCAAAGAACAACTCTGAACAAAGGCCCAGTTAATTAGTATTTAACCCAAACCAAGTAATATGAAAAAACGATACCCGATTTTTACACTGGTGTTGTTTTTTGTGATGGGAAGCTTTCAGGCTTTCTCGCAAAGAACGATAACAGGAAGAGTGACGGACACGGGGGGCAATGCGATGCCGGGCGTGAACGTCGTTGTGAAGGGCACATCGGTGGGAACGACGACCGATGCGACCGGTACGTATTCGCTTTCAGCAAGCGACCAGGCCAGCACGCTGGTCTTCTCCTTTATAGGCTTTGTGACGCAGGAAGTGGAGATTGGCAACCGGACGACGGTGAACGTTACGATGTCGGAAGACCTGCAGGAACTGGGTGAGGTGGTGGTGACTGCGCTTGGCATCGAGCGGAGCACGAAAGCCCTTCAGTCGTCTGTTACCCAGGTGAGCGGCGAGAACCTGACGCTGGCGCGGGAAAACAGCACCGCGACGGCTCTGGAAGGCAGGGTGGCAGGTGTGAACGTCACGAAGATCGCGTCGGGCCCTGCGGGTAGCTCCCGCGTGGTGATCCGCGGCGCGAAGACGCTCGGTTCAAACCTGAACCAGCCCTTGTATGTCGTCGACGGAATACCCATGGACAATACGAATTTCGGTCAGGCAGGTATCTGGGGGGGTGGCGATCAGGGAGACGGCATGAGCAGCTTGAATCCTGATGATATCCAGTCCATCACCGTACTCAAAGGAGCAGCCTCTGCCGCCCTCTATGGTTCGCGAGCAGCAAACGGTGTTATTCTGATCACGACGAAGAAGGGCTCGGCGAGAAAGGGACTTGGGATCGAGTTCAATTCCAACTATGTATTTGAGACCGTGAACAACCTCACGGACTTTCAGCACGAGTATGGTAACGGTGGCTATGTCGGACCCGACCTTGCGACTGCCGTTGCGAAGACGCCGCAGACGATTGACGAGCATTGGAATAACTGGTGGGGCCTTCAGGCATGGGGCCCGAAATTTGACGGCAGCCCGACCGTGCAATTCGACGGCGTAACTCGTCCGTATTCATACACCGGCGACAACTGGAAGCGCTTTTACCAGACGGGTACCTCTTTCACGAACAGCCTTGCGTTTACGGGCGGATCGGAGACACAGAACTTCCGGCTGTCCGTTGCAAATCTCAACAGCAAGGGTGTCATTCCGAACTCCGGTTTTGACCGGCTCAATATGTCGCTGGCGACGAGCTCCAAGTTCGGTGAAAAGCTCACCCTGACGTCGAAGGTGATGTACTCGAAAGAAAACGTCAAGAACAGGCCCAACATCTCAGACTCCCCCGGTAACGGCATCCTGGCGTTGTATTATACGCCTGGCGATGTGAATGTAAAAGATCTGATCGGCGATCCGAACAAGCCGGGCGCGGTCCCTGATCTTGAAACACAGGCTGCAAAGGGGATTACCATCTACGACAAGAAGATTCCCGGCGAGGAATTCCAGGTGTCCAACAACCTGTGGACTCAAAACCCTTACTGGGCGGCGTATCAGCAGATCAATTCCGATGAGCGCGACCGCGTGCTTGCATCCGGACAGTTGCGGTATGACATCACCGACTTCCTGTACGCACAGGGCCAGGCCGGCATGGACTGGTTCTCAAAGCGCGGTACCCAGTTGACTCCGCAGGGAACCGGTCATAACCGGGGTGGCGCCATGACCGAGAATGAAAACCGCATCCGCGAGACCAACGTGGAATACCGGTTCGGCTTCGACAAGATGTTCGGCGACATCGGCGTGAATGCGTTTATCGGAGGCAACGCCATGAAGAGAAAAACGGAATACATGGCAGCCAACGGAACAGGTTTCAACACACCGTTCTTCGCGGCCATCACCAACGCCAACCAGAAGAGCTATGATTTTGACAATGCCGAGGCGGCCATCAACTCGCTCTTTGGTTCCGCTGAATTTTCCTACAAAGGATTCCTGTATCTGACCGGTACGGCCCGGAAAGACTGGTTTTCCGTGCTGAACCCGAAGAAGAACAGCATTGTGTATCCTTCCATTGGCGCGTCATTCGCGTTCTCCGACGCCTTCAACGATTTGCCGACCTGGCTGAGCTTCGGCAAGGTGCGCGCATCGTGGGCGCAGGTGGGCAACGTGAACTCGGTAGATCCTTATGAGACTACCATCACGTACGGCGCCAATATCACCCACGTTGGAAGGCCGCTGGGCGGATTCACATCGGGTACGAATTATCCCAACCCCGACCTGGTGCCCTTCACCTCCACTGAGCTGGAATTCGGCTTTGATGTGCGGTTCTTTGAAAACCGCCTTGGAGCGGATTTCGCGTACTACGATCAGAAAACGACAGACGATATCCTCGACGCTAATATCTCCCGGGGATCCGGGTTTACTTCCACGTCGGTTAACCTCGGAAAGATCACCAACAAGGGAATTGAATTGTTGCTGACGGGCACACCGGTGAGAGGCGACCTGACGTGGGATATCTCGCTGAACTTTGCCAAGAACAACAGCAAAGTGGTTTCCCTCATCGAGGGACAAACGGAGCTGGTCGGTGAGGAGCCGAGAACACGTACGGTCTTTATCAAGCACATCGTCGGCTATCCTTATGGAATGATCACCGGCAAGATACAGCTTCGGGATCCGAATGGTAATCTTGTGTATGACGCTGACGGCGCGCCCATCACGGATGAAAGCTACCAGATTATCGGGCGTGGCGTGCCGGACTTCACGGGTGGCCTGAACAACTCCTTAACCTACAAGCACATCAACCTGAGCTTCCTCATCGACTTCAAGTCAGGCGGAGACATCTACTCAGGAACAAACGTGCGGATGACGCAGTCAGGTTTCCACAAGCAGACCCTGCAAGGCCGTGAAGGCGAAGCGCCGCTTACCGTTACAGGTGTGATCCAGAACGGCACCGATGCGAACGGCGACCCTATTTACGAACCGTTCTCAAAGACGCTCACGCCGGGCGAGGCCGCGAATTACTGGGGACTCCTTGGCGACCGTGCGTCCGAGCGTTTTGTGTATGATGCCTCATTCGTAAAACTCAGACAGGTAACACTCGGTTACTCAATCCCGCGCGAGTGGATCAGCGAGACGCCCATCCAGAACGTTACACTTTCGTTCGTCGGCCGGAACCTGGCTATCCTGAATAAGAATGTGGACAACATCGACCCGGAATCGAGCTATACGAGCAGCAATTCACAGGGACTCGATTACTTCGGTATGCCTGCCAGCCGTACGTATGGTTTCAACCTGAGGGTCACCTTCTAAAGCGAAAAAGATATGAAACAGATAGTCAAACTAATGATAGGTACCGCGATTGGCATTGCATGTGTCACATCGTGTAACACGGACGAACTGAAGGAGCTAAACAGAGATCCTCAGGCTCTGCCGCAAATCGATCTGAACTTTCTCTTTTCATCCGCTCAGCTCGGCGCGGCTTCGGGCGGGTCGGCCGGTGATAACCGGTATGTGGACTGGCGGACGAACATCCGCATGGCGTCCTACGCGATTCAGCAACTGGCTTCACCCGGCGGTGATCCCGGCGACAAGTAT
>DASVOT010000123.1:0-3014 GCA_036383235.1 Chryseosolibacter sp. | reverse complement strand
CTGAGGGAAATAGACCGAGTTGCCCATCAACCCATTCGTATGCGGATATGAGCCTGTCACGTACGAAGAGGCGTTCACGCGTGTCACCGTCGGGAAAACACTGTGATGCGCAAGGCCGTACGATGCGTTCTTGCGGAACTCAAAAACGTTCGGCATCAGGGCCGGTGTTATATAATCGGGTCTCAAGCCATCAAAAATCACGATGAGCGTGCGGGGCCTCCCTGCCCCAGCCTGGCCCGACGAGGTAAAACTCCCCAGGAGCAGCAGGACAGAAAGGCATGCGAAGAAGATACGAACGGTCATCCCTTCTCCCACTGGCCGCGTCCCAGGAACTGAATACCGTCGTTTATGTGGGCCAACGCGGCCAGCACGCGATGCCGGGTATAATATTTTATAACCACGGTTGCATGTAAGTAAAAAATGGAAAGCCAAAACATGAGGCGATTGCATATTATTGATTTTTTGAAGGGCTACGCCATATTTACAATCATTATCTTTCATTACCTGCAGACGCTGAAACTTCCGCGTCCATTTAACCAGTTGATCTTTTTCGGGGGCACGGGCGTGCATTTGTTCATTCTCCTGTCGGGCTTCGGGCTATACCTGTCGTACCTGAACAGGCCGCTGACATACGGGGCATTTCTCAAAAAACGCACCGGCAAGATCTATATCCCGTATATTCTTGTCATTCTCATTTCGGCTTTCATTTCGCTCTTTATACCTGTTTACGAAAATTCACTTTACGCCCTCGGCGGCCACGTGTTCCTCTACAAAATGTTCGATGAAAGCATCATGGGTTCGTACGGATATCCCTTGTGGTTTATCTCCACCATCCTGCAGTTTTATGTTGTATTTCATTTGCTCGCGAAGGCTGCTCAACGGCTGACCAATATACAATTTTTACTTATCAGCCTGGCCGTAAGCCTGGCCTGGACTTTTCTCGTGTTGTCGATCGGGAAGGAATCCGACAGAGTATGGAACAGCTTTTTCTTAAGGTATCTCTGGGAATTCGCACTGGGGATGATCATCGCCTCTCGGCTCAGGCAAAACCATTACCAGTTCCCGTTCCACATAAGACCGATTTACATTCTCCTGATTGGAATCTGCAATTGCGCGATCTATGCAGCGCTCGCCCTGAAAGGAGGCAGTATTGGGAAAATGATCAATGACATTCCCGCGCTGATCGGTTACTCGTGCATCGCGATCTGGGTTTATCAGCATGGCCTAGCTGGTGTTACGCGGTTCTTTACCTTTACCGGCAGCATCTCGTATGCGTTGTACCTGCTGCACTTTCTGATCCTGCTGATGAGTCTCCTCCTGCTGGAGAATTTACCTTCCCCTCTGACGCTCCTGGTATCCCTTGCAGCGACTTATTTCATCGCCGTGTATTTTGAAAAAGCGGTGGCTTCCTTTGCGTTCGGGCAAAAGCCCTTGCGAACGGAGGAAGGCGGCGTTGCCACCAACCGCGATCGCCTATACTGAATCCATCCCGGCCGGATTGGCGCAAACCGGGTGAAAGTCGCGGTCCATCTTGATCAATGCCCCGTGTCCGCAGTCGTCGCCGTGGGTACCCAGACGCCGTTCAGCATCACCCTCCTTACATTGCGCATGTTTCTGATATCGGCAAGCGGATCGCCTTCGACCAGGATCAGGTCGGCCAGCTTCCCGGGCTCGATCGTTCCCAGCCTTTCATCGATGCGCAAAAAGCTCGCGTTTTCCGATGTCGCGGCCTGAATGATCTGCATCGGCGTCATCCCTGCCTCTCCCAGCAATTCCATTTCACGGAAGTAGGCGAATCCCGTTTCCGCGTACGGAACCCAGGTATGCGACCCAACGACAATGTGCACGCCTGCTTTTCTCGCTTTCCCTACAAACTTTACCATGTTCGAAAAGCCATGCACTTCCACGCTGTCGCCGCGATCGGCCTGCCTTTCAAAAACTGCCAGCGTCGGGCTCACGAACGTTTTCTTTGCGGCGAGAAAGCGGACGAGCGAGTCGGCAACAGGATTATTGTCAATCTCGATGATATTCCAGGCCTCATATCTTCCCCGTTCCCTCGCATGGTTGTCGGCCGTAACCTTCTGCTTGTATTCCTCGACTTTTCGCAGGGGCAAGAGACAGGTTCCGAATGACGTGATGTGCTCAATGCCGTCCAGGCCCGCGTTGATGGCGTCTCTCGCGTTCGCGATTTCCAGATGCCCTGTGACCGGAATACCATGCTCATGGGCGGCCTTACACACCTCCCGGATGATTCCTACCGATAAGCGAAAGTAGACCTTGATGGCCGTTGCCCCCTGGCTGACGAACAACTCCACGGCTAAGCGCCCTTCCTCGGGGTCTTTCACGAGGTACGAATTCTCCGGATAAGCAGGCGGGTACATGTCGATGTGCGGCCCGGTCAGAAACAATCTCGGAATTGCCTTTCCGGTCATTCGCACCGAGTCGTAATAATCGATCCATGCGCCCGGGTCGCGTACCGAGGTTATTCCGTGACGTAAGTAAAGGGGCGGCATCACCTGGCTGTAATCATTGTGATAATGAGCGTCGATGAGACCGGCAAGAACGGCCATGCCCTTCGCGTCCACGCGCTCCGCCCCGTCGGGGACATCGGCGTCGGCAGTCTTTCCGGCAAATGCGATGGTGTTGTTCCTGATGATGACGGTGGCATCCGGTATGGGATCCCCTCCCTTTCCGTCGATGAGTGTTGCTCCGACAACCGCCACAACCTTGTCACCGGTTGCGATCTCCCGCTCATTTAATTCATGTATTATTTTCCGGTTTGTTTCTTTAGATTTATCCCGGTCCTGGCATGAGATCAGCAGCGTCAATGAGAGGAAAACGGAGGTCGATATTTTTTTCATGTTCGGGGTTTCTCTGAAGGAAGTTGAAAACAAACTATAACTGAATTGCCATGCACAATTTACTAAGATTGGCGGTAACGGCCTGTATTTTTTCCATTTTCGTCACACGCGCTTTCTCGCAGGATCCAAATTACGACGAATCAAAAGTACCGG
>DASVOT010000122.1:0-6193 GCA_036383235.1 Chryseosolibacter sp. | reverse complement strand
GTCATCCTCGAAGGGTATATAACCCTTTCTTTCAGGCCTCTTAGCGCGCCTGATCTGTTCAGGAAAATCCTTCTGGGGAAATAAATACAAGAGCATGCTCGTCTCGTCTCGTATTCACATGCATGGCTTAAAGCGGGACTCTCCATAGGAGGCTGACCCGTGAACGAACGGCTCGCCAGCTCCCAGTATGTCGCAAACGCAATGTTAGGTCTGAGATAGTCGTACTTATGACTGAGAATCGCCATGGCCTGCTTCCCGGGTGTAATGTTTCCGCCGTGTCCGTTCTGCAGCACAATTCTTCGGAAACCATTTTTCCATAAACACTCCACAAGCTCCACAAGAACCTGCGTATAGGCCGAAATCGAAATGCTCAGCGTTCCGCCAAACGTCAGGTGATGATGGCTCGATCCAAATGGCAACGTAGGGCAAAGGAGAATGTCGTCGGGTAACAGTGACTCCGCCTTCGTTGCAATACTTGTAACAAGATCAGTGTCAGCGGAGACGGAAAGATGAGGTCCATGTTGCTCGGTCGCACCAAGCGGAATCAAAACAATCAGGCGGTCCACCTGTTCGTTGATGCGCAGATAAGGAAGGGATGAAAATAACATCGAAAGGTGCAGGTTTTTAGGTCAACGCCCGGTTTAAAAGTAGCGGTTGCCAACGGAAAATAGTTCTATTAATTGATTGTTTTCATATACTTTTTTAACGCACGTTTCCAGGCGCTGTCGTCTTGAAAAACCGGCCACTGACACGACCGCCCGGATTTGCTTTCTATTCCGAAATATTGTACTTTTTAACACTTGTATATCAAAAACATCAATTGTTAGGTTAAAAAAACATATTACCGTCCTGAGTTAAGATAATTACCAACCCACTATTGCAATAATCCGATGAAGGCAAAACTTTACAAGATACCTTTCTCCACGGACGTTTCTTTCCTGTACAAGAATTTTCAATGCGACCGTTTCAACGATCCCTGGCATTTCCACAAGGAGTTCGAACTCGTAATGATCAGCAAAAGCACGGGCAACCGCTTCATAGGTGACAACGTTTCGCACTTTGAGGAAGGAGATCTTTCCCTGATTGGCTCTAATATCCCCCACTTCCTCCGCAATGAGCAGGAATATTACGAAACGGAGGGAGGGGCCCGGGCCGGAGCAATCTATATTCATTTCACCCGCGACTTCCTCGGAAAAAACTTTTTCGACATTCCCGAGATGAGGCTTGTAAACAAGCTCCTGGAGAAATCCTCGCTTGCCCTCGAAGTACATGGAAAGGCAAAGAGTTATACGATTGATAAACTCTACGAAATGAACTCGGAGAAGCCTGCCGAACGCCTGCTCAGCCTTCTCGATATTCTGATACGCTTAGCGCAAAGCAGGGAATTAAAACCCTTGCTGTCAAACGGATATTCGGCCAACAATAGCGGAAACACAGACAAGATCAACCTAGCCTTCGAATTCATCATGAAAAATTATACGCAGGAAATATACGTCCATGAAATAGCGTCGCAGCTCAACATGAGCGTCGCTTCGTTCTCGCGCTATTTCAAGAATCACACGCGAAAAACATTTTCCGATTACGTCACCGAAATACGGATCGGCCACGCTTGCCGGTTCCTGATGGAAGACAACTTCAGCATCTCGGAAATAAGTTACAAAAGCGGTTTTGATAACCTGTCGAATTTCTACCGGCACTTCAGAAAAATAGTAGGCATTATCCCGAAGGACTATCGCAACAGGTTCCTCAAAGTCACCTTACCTTCATTTTGAGCGACACATACGACACATTACTGATCACTGTCGTTTACTTAAGCTCCGCTGACCTCTTCTCCTTTAGGCGAGGATCGAGGTGCGGTGATCCAAAAAGGTTTAAGTAAACGACATTGAAGGAATCATTCATTTATTCTCTGACAGGACAAATACCTGGCTTTCGTGGGCTTTCAGTCTCACGGCGAAATTCTGAATGCCTTTGCCGGTTATGGCATGTTTCCAAACATCATAAGCATCATATTTCACGGTGGGGTCAAGCTCAATATCCTCCCATCCCACATTGATCGGCCGCTCCTCTTCATTTCGATTGAACAAAGCAATAGCAATGCGGTCTCCGCTCAGGTATTTTTTCCACACCTCCAGGCCATTCCTCCGGTACACACGAAAACCTTGTTTACCCGCTGGATCCTGATCGATTGCTATCACATCTTTATTCAGCAGTATGGTCTTTGTCGCCTCATTCATATTGCGAACATCGCAACCGATCATTAACGGCGCCGAGAACATGCACCACATATTCATCTGCGTCTGATACTCAACATCATTGCAGCCGCCCCCTTTGATATAGCCGGAATTGTTGAGGCCTACCACCAACATATCCGGATCATTCCAGCCACCGGGTCCTGCAAATCTTCCAAGGTCCGCCATCGCATCGATGGAAGTCAGAATCCCGATAGGGCTTGTTTCGTTCCTCGGCTTGTCCCAGATGTCCGCGACATCATACGAAGTACGCCACATATGTCCACCTGCCTCCTTCCCCCAAAGCCACGGTGAACGCGGACCCCACTCACAGATGCTGTACAGAATGGGCCGGCCTGTCGCCTTCAACGCATCGCCCATAGTCTTGTAACGGGCAAATGCCATTTTATAATCGTTGTTAGCCGACACAAAATCTGGACAAAAACAGTAATCGTACTTCAGATAGTCGACCCCCCATTCAGCAAACAGCTTCGCGTCATTTTCCTCGTATCCATAACTCCCCACCATTTCACCGCAGGTTTTCGTACCCGCGTCTGAGTAAATGCCCAGCTTCAGACCTTTGCTGTGAACGTAGTCTGCCAGCGCTTTTATGCCGGACGGGAATTTTTCTTCATTCGCAAACAATTGCCCAGATAGACTGTCGCGGCCACCCTGCCAGAAATCATCCAGTACGATATACTCAAACCCCACATCCTTTAACCCGGATGACACGATCGCGTCCGCTGTCTCCTTCACGTTTTGTTCGGTCAGCCTTTTCCCAAATACGTTCCAGCTGTTCCAACCCATCGGCGGCGTTTTAGCGAGTCCATCGTCGTCTGTAACGATAACAGGGTCGTCTACGTCTTCATCATGATTGTTATCCTTGCATGAGGTCAACAGCGAACCGACAGCGACTGCTACAAGAAAATAGTTGCAAAATACCTTTATCATTTTTTTCGTTTGGAAATTAGAGTTTGCGTTTGCCTCCGTCAACTGCGCTTGACTCAGTCAACTTTGTCGATTAACAGAAAATCATACTCGTTGAGAAGACGCTTGTAAGGCGCGCGATACACGATCGTCTCCTCCGACTTCTTGTCTTGCTTATTGTCCCATACAACAACATGAAGCCTTTCCCCGTCTGAAACCCCCGGAAGTCTGACTTCAAGTTCAGTCGTCTCGATGGCCAGCAAGGCTGTAACGGATTTTCCGGCAATACCCCATACGTTCGACGACGGAGCGATACCCGCACCGGAAAGCAAGTCGGATATCGGATAGGCAACTTCCCAGTTCAAAGCAGCTGCCGTAACGAGATACTTTTTATTTTGTCCGGTGATATACGGCCCTTTTCCGTACGTCCTGTTCGGCGCGCAATACACCGTACCCCTGATCGCCTCCTTTGGAATCACAGTACCCGCGCGGAGGTCCATCCCTCGCTGAACATCTGAGCCGGTAAACCTCAGATAGCGATCTTTGTAATACCCTGTGTAAGGGATTTCCTCCGTCTGGTCTTCAGGCAGCGATACCAATGACGCCCTCTCAGGACCTCTTCCGTATTTGAACGGCCTGGATGCATCCACTCCGCATTTCGCGAGTACGGTCTTCCACCCCGACGGTACACTGTTCCCACTGGGAATATCGGTTGACGCCTGAAGGAACACGGGCTTGTCTGTATTAAAAAGCTCCACGACTTCCGCGGGCAGCACGTCGTTGTCTCCACCATTGGCATAGATCCAGTATGCGTCCGCCGGCAGCACCTTGTCGCTGACTACGATATCATATCCGGCGTTCATGGCGCCCGATGTGATCGCATCCCCTGAATTAAAGAGCCGGTTCCATCCAACTTCTCCCGTTTCACCTCCCTGGTAGCCCGCTTGTTTCTTCAACAATACCACAATGTTCATGAGGTGCCTGTCCTTCTCCTGCTTGTTTACATACTCATTGATCCATGCACGGTTCGCGGCAGGATCGAACTTGTCTTTGCCACCAAAGATGATGAAGTTGTCGAGTCTGAATTGCAGCGCCCTGATCATGCAGATGTACGAAACCACGGCGGGTGAATACTCCTCCGCCATCCCCCAGTTCCGGTTTAATGGGGAAATCAACGACGTCGGCTTCCCCCAGTATTTTGCCCAACCGTACCCAAGACTTCCATGCTGCGTCAGGGTAGCGATGTTGAATATCTTGTCGCGCTTGACGTAATAATTATAAATGTTGACCACGGCGGTGGAAGGCCACAGTGAAGCAAAACTCGCCTCGCGCAAAAGCATGGGATCCGTTCCCGATATATAGTTCACGCGCTTATCCTTCAGCGTGTTTGCCAGCGAAAGAAACACCTCGGGCCTTACTTCAAAGCATTCCTCGAATACCGCATTCACCCCTGTGCCCGCAAGATCCTTTGCGACGGCGCCAATCACATCTGGTGTCCACTTGTTCTCCTTCCAGTGATAGGGATTAATTCCCTCGATGTTGATCATCACTTCCATGTTCTTCCGACGCGCAGCCTTCACCAGCGGCGATAGTTTATCACCCTTGAATTCGGCCCAACTCTTCGTCTTCAAATAGGGAGAATCAAAATAATAATTGATATCAGGGCCTCTTCGATCCGCTCCCCAGAAGAGCACGCCATTCCAACCCTGGCGATAGGCATCGTTCACCGCCGATGAAACATACTTCTCATAATCCGTTTCCGCCTGCGGGTGCATCTCCTGGCGGCCACCAATCCCCTCGAGCCAATACTTGGGATTGTATACGCCCGCAGATGATTTCTCTGAGGCTGCTGACTGACCCCATGTGGGCCCAACAACGATAAGCGTCAGAAAAAGATACAACAGACTAATGCACTTGCTCATAAGTAGTGGGAGTTTAATTCGCTTTTCCACAGTGTAAATTATCAAATGCCCGTGTTGCTTCCGTCAAATAATCCATTCATGATGTGTACTTTTTTAACAACGATCAATCGGTAAAGCCGACATCGTGCTGCCTGAGGTAAACCTTTGAAATGTTCAGGGATGAATTCGGATTCGCCGTATAGATCTCAAAGCTGACGCGCTGGCCGCCCTTCGCTCCAATCAACGAGATGGGAGCCCAACCCCATTGCTTCCAGTCGACAAGAAATTCCTGGGTAACGCCATTGTACTTTACAAAAACCTTTTCAGGAACAGACGACTCATTCTGGATCAGCAGACACAACTGCAAAGCGCTGTCCTTTATGTCACTGCTTACTGTCAGAGGCTGCTGCAAACTTTTAAACGGCAGATCATACAACACATCCGCCGACTGAACATTGAATTTCATCACTGCCGGGAAATCTTCAAATGACGCCTCATCCCGAAGCTGCGGAACCTGGGCAACTTCCCGCTGTCCGTCGCGACGTAAATTGTCCGTGAAACGCACGCCGGCAACGGTATTTTCCTCCGTTTCAAACATGACGTTATTCCCGCCCGTCGTGCTGCAGAGCCTTGCCGACCCGTTTGTCGTGTTTCTGAAATAAGCCAGCACCGCGTCATCACTTACATCTGCGACGGCCGACACCAACGTGAGGTCTTTAACCCGGTCAAAAGCAAACGCGTCCCTCTTTTCACCCGCCACTGCGAACATTTTCATGTTCTCCAGGCGCAGCCCTTCTACATTTCTGCAATAAAGTCCGTACGCGGGCAATTCGTTGAACATGATCGCCATAGGATATGAAAACTCCTCGAATGGCACCTCGTTGTTCGCAACGGCTGGCTGCGTGTCGGTATACCTGACTGAATAGTTGGAAATGCTGACATTCCGGATCGGTCTGTTGTGCAGGCCCATGATGCTCGAAGGAAGCCGTGCATGTATCACCGAGATGTTGCTGAGAGAAATATCCTGCACATCCTGAATCGCTTTCACATATTGCCCCGGTTTAAAAGGGCGCGCCCGGATGCCGGTCCTGATGAAGACGGGTGTGGCCACGTTCTCCATCACAATGTTGTCCA
>DASVOT010000121.1:0-2181 GCA_036383235.1 Chryseosolibacter sp. | reverse complement strand
TCCGACTTCGGATTTGTGATCGACGTCCATGCACACGAGCCAGATACCATCTACGTTGTGCCGATCAAGAGCGACTCCGAGCACTACCCTCCCGACGGGAAGCTTCGCGTATACCGCAGTCGCAAGGGAGGGAATGAGTGGGAGGCGCTCGTCAACGGACTTCCGCAAAGCAATTGCTACGTCAACGTATTGCGCGACGCCATGGCCGTCGACTCCCTTGATCCCTGCGGGGTGTATTTCGGCACAACGGGTGGGCAGGTGTACGTTTCAGCTGACTCGGGCGATCATTGGAACGCCATTGTCAGAGACCTCCCGGCCGTGCTCTCTGTAGAGGTTCAATCGCTGGCATAAACGGAAACCGTTTTCAACCATGACTTCAACGCTGATCCGTGTAAGACTTCCGCATCACCTGAGGAACCTGGCGCGCGTGGGCAGCGAGGTGAACATCGAGGTCGAAGGACCCGTCACCCTGCGAGCCGTTCTCGATGCCCTCGAAGCCCGTTATCCCATGCTGCGCGGTACGATCCGCGATCACACAACCTTGAAACGCCGGGCCTACCTCCGATTCTTTGCCTGCCAGGAAGATCTTTCAGACAAATCCTCCGACTTCGCACTTCCCCACGGGGTCGTCTCGGGCGCTGAGCCGCTTATCGTGCTGGGAGCGATCGCAGGCGGCTAGCAGCTTAAACCATTTTGATGAACTACCTGACAAAAATTATAACAGCCTTTGAGCTGCATTCCGAGGAACAAATACGGGAATGCTTTGAAAATGGAGTCAGCCCCAATGAGGTCGTGAACGGGAGGCCGCTTGTTTATGAACTCATCAATATGTACACACGCGGGCCGTCATTCAAGAAATGCATCAAAGCGTTTGTGGACTACGGCCTCGCGTTTGAGGACAAAATACTCCTTTCCGTTTTACTGGATGATCCGGCGCAGCTTGAAACGCAGTTAGTATCCAGCCCAACGGCATTGTTAAAGAAGTATTCCTTTCAATGCGCGTTCACTCCGCTTTACGAAGTTTCATTGTTGCATATTTGCGCGGAGTACAATCATTTGGATTGTGCCGAAATTCTTGTAAAGTGCGGCGCCGATGTCAACGCAAGGGCGGGAATCGACGACCACGGCTTCGGCGGACAGACCCCCATTTTCCATACGGTAAACCAGGACGCGAACAAGTGCATTGACGTCATGAATTTCCTCATTTCGAAAAAAGCAGATCTGGCGCTTACTGTGAAAGGCCTCATCTGGGGAAAAGGATATGAGTGGGAGACATTCGTCCCGTCTGTGAATCCGGTCAGCTATGCCATGATGGGACTCCTTCGCCAGTTCCAGCGGACGGAGAAACAAATTTATGAAGTCGTGTCTATCCTGTTAAAGGCCCGTTACGGGATCGACTATCGCCCGACCAACATTCCGAATAAATATCTCAGTCACTGACAGACGGTTTACAACCACCATTCACATGGAACCAATACCATACGAGTACGAAGCAATTAACCGCAACGCAATCCTGATCCGGCCAAAGAAACCTTTTTTCGACTGGTTGAATGCAATCCGCAAAGGCCAACGCCCGCTCCTGCAAGAGGAAGAGAACAACATCTACCTGATCCGGGAAATGGAGAGCAACGAGCATATCAAAAAATGGATCCAAAAACATTTTGACAACATTTTTGTTAACGAGCTTAACGACTGGTATACCGACGAGTCGGGCTGGCCGGAAAACAGAACTTACCAGATGTTCATTGAATGGTTCGACGTAGAAATTCATTCAATGGTTCTCGACCTCGAGAAATCCCCGGTGAGGAAGGACTAACCGCACACACGGCATTTTGAGTTTAAAACATTTGGAGGTAACTTGGTTTTTAGGGTTGATTTTGAAGGGATGAAAAAGAAAGCGACGAAACCATAAGTGTTACCAATAATCAATCTATGAAGACACTCGTCCTCCTCTCGAAATATACCGCCATAAAACACGTCTTGGCTATCGCACTTTTCGGGGCAGCTGTGGGCTGTAATGAAAGGCCCGCCGGAAAGTCATCACAGGTTCAAAGCAAACAACAGGAAATGAAGGCAACAGAGGCAACGTTAAAACAGATCCTTGACGCGTTCAATCGGCACGACCTGGATGCGATTATGGAATTCTTCTCCGATGATTGTTCATTCGATGCCCCCAGAGGA
>DASVOT010000120.1:0-7118 GCA_036383235.1 Chryseosolibacter sp. | reverse complement strand
AAACTGGGCGACCATCTCAACTGCCACTTCAAAGCAACGGAGCACAACGGCGCCGTATACATCTTTGCGCAGAATACAGACCTCGGGCCAGGCGCGGAGAACGCCCGCCAATTCGACCCGATCCACCCCCGCAACGGGGTGGCTACATTCAGCGTCGAGAAGCTGAAGGCCGGCACCCGCATCGAAGTCGTCGATGAGGACCGGTTCCTCACCGCCGAAGCGGGAGCGTTCACAGACGCGTTCGCGCCGCTGGCCGAGCACATCTACCGGTTCAAGCGCTAGGCCGGCAGCGTCACGGAGGTGAGCCGGCTGCACCTTCGCCTGTCCGTACGCCCAGATACAGTGGCCATTGCCGCGAAAATCGCAGGAACGACCGGCCGCGGAAGCGGTAACGCCGGGCGCCCGCGGGTTCCTGATAATTCTGTCGCCCCGGCGTGGAAAAATTCTCTTTTACTCGCTACCTTGAAGAGTAATAGAAAGACAGCTGTATAGGGACGCCCGGGCGTCGAACAACCAAGCTTGAAGAAACAGAAATGAGTGAACTTGAATTACTGGAACAGGAGCTTCTGACACCGTCGGACGCCCTGATCGCGGACATGCGGGAGTTGGAGGGCGACATTTTGTTGCTGGGCGTGGCGGGGAAGATGGGACCCGGCATGGCGCGCCTTGCGCGCGAGGCCGCCAATAGGGCGGGCGTTAAAAAACGGATCATCGGCGTTTCCCGGTTTTCCGACGCCGGGAGCCGGGCGGAGCTGGAGCGCCATGGGATCGAGACCATCGCGGCCGACCTGCTGAATGAAGAGGAGCTGGCCGCACTCCCGGATGCGCCGAACATCCTGTACCTGGCGGGGCATAAATTCGGTACGACGGGAAAAGAAGCCTTTACCTGGGCCATGAACGCCTATCTGCCGGGTCGGGTAGCGTCGCGCTACAAAGACTCCCGCATCGTCGCATTTTCGACGGGCAACGTGTATCCATTCTCTCCCGTCACCGAAGGCGGGTCGTCTGAGGACGAGCCGACAGGGCCGGTAGGAGAGTACGGCCAATCGTGCCTGGGACGGGAGCGGATCTTCCAGTATTTTTCTGAAAAGTACGAGATCCCCACGCTTATCTACCGCCTGAATTATGCGATCGATCTGCGGTATGGCGTGCTGCTGGAGATCGCAAAAGCCGTGGCAGAGCAACGACCCATCGACCTTACCACCGGGTTTGTGAATGTCATCTGGCAGGGCGATGCGAATGAAATTGCCATTCGCGCCCTGCTGCACTGCGAGGTTCCGGCCAAAGTCCTCAACGTGACCGGTCCGGAAACCGTTTCGATCCGGTGGCTGGCCGGGGAATTCGGAAAGATGTTCGGAAAAACGCCTTCGTTCATAAAAGAGCCACAGCCCACCGCCCTGCTCAGCAATGCGTCGCGGGCGCATCAACTGTTTGGCTATCCGCGCGTGACGCTGCGGCACATGATCGACCTGACGGCCAGGTGGATCGAATTGGGAGGAAAGACCATCAACAAACCAACGCATTTCCAGGAACGGGCTGGAAAATTTTAGACTATGAGCAGCAAGACCATCCGACCGGAGATAAAAAAATTGTTACACGAGGGGACCGTCATTCCCGCGCATCCCCTGGCGCTGGACGCGCGCAGGCAGCTGGATGAAAAGCGGCAGCGTGGCCTGACCCGATACTACCTCGCCTGTGAAGCCGGCGGAATTGCCGTCGGCGTGCACACCACCCAGTTCGAGATCCGCGACCCGAAATACAATCTCTACCGGCGCGTGCTCGCCCTTGCCGCCGAGGAAGTGAACGCCGCCTCGCTGACGCGTCCGTTTATCAAAGTCGCGGGCCTCGTCGGGCCAACAGCCCAGGCGTTGTCGGAAGCAAAGACGGCCGTGGAACTCGGATACGACCTCGGCCTGCTCAGCATGGGCGGTCTGAAAGACTGGACGGAGAAACAGATCCTCGACCGCGTGAAATCGGTCGCCGAGGTCATCCCCGTCTTCGGGTTCTACCTGCAGCCAAGCGTGGGCGGCCGCATTTTCACGTACGACTTCTGGCTCGCGTTTGCAAAAATCCCCAACGTGCAGGCGATCAAGGTGGCCGCCTTTAACCGCTATCAGACCCTTGACGTGGTTCGCGCGGTGTGCTTCTCCGGGAGAGAGAACGAGATAGCCCTCTACACCGGGAATGACGACAACATCGTGGCCGACCTGCTTACCACCTACCGGTTTGAAAAGGACGGAAGGATCATTGAAAAAGAATTTGTGGGAGGCCTGCTCGGACATTGGGCGGTGTGGACACGCAAGGCGGTGGAACTGCTGCGCGAAGTGAAAGAATGCAAGGCAACGGGACGTTCGGACACCAGCGCCCTGCTGACCAAAGGCGTGGCGGTGACCGATATGAACGCCGCCATCTTCGATCCGGCGCATAGCTTTCACGGTTGCATCGCCGGCATTCACGAAGTGTTGAGGAGGCAGGGCCTGCTCGAAGGGAGGTGGTGTCTGAATCCCGCCGAGGAACTTTCAACCGGTCAGATGCAGGAGATCGACCGCGTCTGCGAAGCCTATCCCGACCTCACGGACGACGCGTTCGTACGGGAACTTCTGGAGCAGGGCGTGGTCAGGTAAAGGTCCGCCGGCGTTATGCCCCGGTGGAAAGTTCAAACGGTGAAGCAAAATGAAACAGATTGAGATCCCCTACTGTGAGGCGATCGGTAAGGATTCGGCGATGGGGGATATTTCCGGTTACCTGAATGCGCTTGAATTCATGGACATCGATACCCAGTCGTGGCCGGAGTTCAGTTACAAGCCGAGCATCCGGTTTGCGATGGCGCACAGCGGAGATTGCATCTTCCTGAAGTTTAATGTGCTGGAGAAATACGTCCAGGCTGCATACAGCGGGAACAACGAGCCCGTAAGCAAAGACTTCTACAAATGCGGAGACAACCTGCCCGAGCCGCACTTTATCACGTGGAATGATGTGAAGGCCCCGAAGCCGGATTTTCATCTTCCTGAATTTTTCGGCAGGATAAATTTCCTGTAAGCCGGCGGGAAAAGAAAAATGAAAATTAATTTCCGGATTTTCGGGCACGTACACGGCAAACTTTGAAAATAATTTCTGATCTTTAAAATGCCCGATTCGAAACAAATGCAAGGCCGGGCGGGAAAATGTTCCTTGAACGCGTTTTCCGCTCTGTTGCACAAGAAAAGAATTTTGATCAATCATGTTCGCTTTAAAAATCAATTATGAAAAAGACATTTCACCGGCGCCATTTTCTTAAGTCCACGGCTGTGGCGGGCCTTGGCCTTGGACTGAATTTCAGGCCTTCGTCGCTGCTGGCCAAACCGCTTGCCGATGTTCCGAAGGGCAAGCGCATCGGGATCATCGGGTTGGACACCTCGCACAGCGTCGCCTTCACCAAGACCTTCAACAAGGAAGAGGCGGGTCCCGAATACGGGGGCTACAAGGTGGTCGTTGCCTACCCAAAGGGAAGCAACGACATCGAGTCAAGCGTGAAGAGGATCCCGGACTATATCGAAGAGGTCAGGAAATACGGCGTTAAGATCGCTGACTCGATCAAGGAATTGCTGAAGGAATGCGATGTCGTGATGCTGGAGACGAATGATGGACGTCTGCACCTGGAGCAGGCGGTGCCCGTATTCAAGGCCGGGAAAACGGTTTTTATCGACAAGCCCCTTGCAGCTTTTTTGCCTGACGCCGTCGCCATTGTAAAGGAAGCGAGGAAGTATAACATTCCGATCTTCTCTGCATCATCCCTCCGGTATGCGCCCTCTGTAAAGGCCATTGCTGAAGGCAAAGCGGGCAACGTGCTGGGCGCCGACGTTTTCAGCCCTGCACACCTTGAGAAGACGCACCTCGACTTTTCCTGGTATGGTATCCATGGAGTCGAAATGTTGTTCACGGTGATGGGTCGCGGTTGCAAGAGCGTCTCGCGCACGCACACCGAGGACGCGGATGTCGTGGTGGGACTCTGGGAAGGCGACCGCATCGGAACCTTCCGGGGCGTGCGCTACAAGAAAGCCGGATATGGCGGCACGGTGTTCGGCGACAGCTCGATCGAGACGCTTGACGGCAACGGAGGCTACGACCCCTTGCTGGTGGAAGTGGTGAAATTTTTTCAGACCAATCAGGCGCCCGTGTCACCGGATGAAACGCTGGAGATCTTTGCCTTCATGGAGGCGGCGGACGAAAGCAAGCGCCAGGGCGGAAAAATGATCAGCCTCGAAAGCGTGATGGCCAAGGCGGGGTAGGCCGGTTGCGCCTGAAATCGATATGACCTCATTTTAAAAGGAATGGATATGAACAAGAACAGGAGAGATTTTATAAAGAACGCGGCCGTCGGTGCTGCGGCGGTGTCGTTCGGTGGCATCCTGCCGGGTTTCAGCGCAACGAGCTACGGCAGGATTCAGGGCGCCAACGACCGGATCAACGTGGCAGCTATGGGCGTTAACTCCCGCGGCTTTGCTGTTTCCACGAACTTCGCCCGGCTGCCGGGGTGCGAGGTGATGTATGTCTGCGATGTGGACTCCCGCGCCGCCGACACGTGCATCGCGGAGGTGGAAAAGATCCAGAAGAAACGTCCGAAGGCCGCACCCGATTTCCGCCATGCGCTGGAGGATAAGGACCTGGACGTCCTGATCGTCACCTGCCCGGATCACTGGCACGCCCCTGCGGCCATCCTGGCGTGCAAGGCGGGAAAACACGTTTACCTCGAGAAGCCCTGCAGCCATAACCCCAACGAGGGTGAGATGGTGGTGGCGGCCGCCAAAAAATACAAACGCGTCGTGCAGATGGGCAACCAGCGACGGTCGTGGCCCAACGTTCATGCCGCCATTCAGGAACTTCATGGAGGGATCATCGGCCGTCCGTATTTTGCCAAGACGTGGTACACCAATAACCGCGAGTCCATCGGCATCGGAAAGGAGACGGCTGTCCCTTCCTGGCTGAACTACGATTTATGGCAGGGGCCCGCGCCGCGGAAACCCTTCAAGGACAACGTCATTCACTACAACTGGCATTGGTTCTGGAACTGGGGCACGGGCGAGGCCCTCAACAACGGTACCCATATGGTAGACCTGGCACGGTGGGGTCTGCAAGTGGATTTTCCTGCGCGCGTGACGTCCGGCGGCGGAAGGTACCGCTACAACGACGACTGGGAGACACCCGACACCCAGGTGATCACAATCGAGTTCAACAACAAAAGCTCCATTACCTGGGAGGGACGCAGCTGCAACGGCCAGCCGATCGAAGGAAGCAGTGTCGGCGTGATCTTTTACGGCGAAAAAGGCTCGCTGTATATCGACGCAGGAAATTCATACCGGGTCTATGACCTGAAGGGCAAGGTGATCAGGAACGTGGAGAACGACATCAAGGTGGATCCCCGCAACGCCATGAATCCATCCCAGCAGCTCGACGCGTTCCACATTCTCAATTTCTTCGATGGCATCCGGAAAGGCGCCGCGCTCGCCTCCGATGTAGAGGGCGGTCACAAGAGCACCCTGCTCGTGCAACTGGGAAATATCGCCCAACGCTCGGGGCATACGCTGAACGTCGACCCGGCGAACGGACATATTCTGAATGACCATGAAGCTTCCCGGTTCTGGAGCCGCGAATACGAGCCCGGGTGGGAACCCAGCGTGTAGCAGAATGAGCAATGGGTAATTGACAATCGAAGGCCGGCGGCCGTGAAATAATTTTTAAATAGAGCAAGTCTGATTATGAGTTCAACCGCGATCGGAGCAAAAAGCACAAAAAATGGACTGGAGGCAGTGGAAGTAGGCTCGTTGAGCAAACGCCATACGACCATATCGATATTCATCATCGGACTTCTGTTTTTTATTATCGGCTTTGTATCCTGGATCAACGCGATCCTGATCCCGTATTTCAAGATCGCCTGCGAGCTGACGAATTTCCAGGCGTACCTGGTCGCCTTCGCATTTTATATTTCCTATTTCGTCATGTCGGTGCCTTCCGCTTTCCTCTTGAAGCGGGTCGGCTTCAAGAAAGGGATGATGTTTGCGTTCTGGATCATGGCTGCCGGCGCTTTCGTCTTTATCCCGGCGGCCTATACCCGCACCTACGAGATCTTCCTCGCCGGCCTGTTCACCATCGGCGCAGGCTTGTCGGTACTGCAGACGGCCGTGAACCCGTACATCACGGTACTGGGTCCCAAAGAGCGCGCGGCACAGCGCATCAGCATCATGGGCATCTGTAACAAATTCGCCGGCATCGTCGCCCCGCTGTTGTTTGCCGCCGCCATATTGAGATCGACGGACAGCGAATTGTTCCGGCAGCTTCAAACTATGGCCGACCCGGAGAAAAGCGCGGCACTGGATGAGCTGATCAGAAGGGTCATCATTCCGTATGCCTGCGTGGGTACGGTGCTGATAGGCCTTGGGTTGTTTATCCGTTTTTCTCCGCTCCCAGAGATCAATACCGAAAAGGAAAGTCCGGAGCAGGCCAGCGCCAACATGGGCAAGACGAGTATTTTCCAGTTTCCCCATCTCATCCTCGGCGCGCTTGCCATCTTTATACACGTCGGAACCCAGGTAATCGCCATCGACACGATCATCGGCTACGCGAACTCCATGAATATCCAGTTGATGGAGGCGAAAGTGTTTCCCTCCTACACCCTCGCCGCCACCATCTGCGGGTACATGCTCGGAATAATTTGTATCCCCAGGTTTATCAGCCAGGTGAACGTCCTGCGCATCTGCACCGGCCTCGGGGCACTGTTTACCCTGGGTATCGTGTTCGCTCACGGCGAGGTCACGTTCCTCGGCCACACTGCCGATATTTCTATCTGGTTCGTCGTATTGCTTGGGCTGGCGAATTCGCTGGTCTGGGCCGGCATCTGGCCACTGGCCCTCGATGGTCTGGGAAAGTTCACCAAGCTCGGCGCCTCCATCATGATCATGGGCCTTTGCGGCAACGCGATCCTGCCCCTCGTGTACGGTCACTTCGCCGACGTGTACAACGTGCGGACCGCCTACTGGGTGCTGTTTCCCTGCTATCTCTACCTGATCTACTACGCCGTGTACGGCCATACGATCAGGAGGTGGGGGGTGAAGGTATAAGGGTATAAGGGTATAAGGGTATCA
>DASVOT010000119.1:0-11322 GCA_036383235.1 Chryseosolibacter sp. | reverse complement strand
CAACAGTCCTTTCGCGGGGCATCCAGTAATCGCAGCTCTTGAGCGCGGACTCCACACGGTGCTGACTTTCCTTGACGGCGTTGTCGGGCAGGCCGCTCATAAAGAATTTTAAACCCTGCCCTATGCTTACTTCGATCATGATGGTTCTGGCATCCACACCATGAACGGCACTACCAAAAGTTTTCGCCAGCATACAAATCAATTTAGGTTGAGAGGGAAACCTATTGAAGTCCGCCGGACCTGGCGGCCCGGAGCACTCCACGACATGCGCGAAAAGGGCGATGACACCCCTGGATATCGCGCAAATCCACAGGTAATATAATTGAAAAGGCGATCAAATGGAACAGGTGCCGCGCGGTCTTTCGCAGAAGTTTTCCCGACGCCGTTACCCCAGGACGCTGGGCGTATTGCTACGGAGGTGTGGCAGGACCAATGAACTGAAACCTGTTGAGCGCAACACAGCTCAGGGCTGCGGCGGGCCGGGATTGACCGGGCGCTGGGGCGAAGAACCCTTTGTAATTTGTTCCTGCAGGTCAAACAACTTCGCTTTGAGGGTATTCACCTCATGCGAGAGGGCAACCTTCTCCCGGTTGATTTCCCGCAGGGCCATGCTCGCCCAGGTAAAATCGATGATCACGAGGATCACACCAATGAGGGTCACCCATTTGAAATACGGAACCCAGCTGAACATGCTCATGAGAAAGGAGGAATCCTTGCCCAGGGCGATCGTAAAAATAAAAGCCCCGATGTGGAACAAGGCGAAGATCAGATAGAATATAAGTCTGTTTTTTTTCATGCCGGCGTATTTAGGATGACACCTTCTCGGGGTTAATTGCGAAAGTTAGTGAAAATAAGAAACACTTGAAACGCCTATGCCTTTTGTATTTCATTGAGCTTGCGGTAGAGGCCGCTTTGCGCGATCAGCTCCTCGTGTCTCCCCCGCTCCACAATACGGCCCTCCTGCACGACAATGATCTCATCGGCGTGCTGGATGGTGCTCAGACGGTGCGCGATGACGATCGACGTCCGGTTTTGCATCAGGTTGTTCAGCGCTTCCTGCACGAGCTTCTCCGACTCGGAGTCGAGCGCCGATGTCGCCTCGTCCAGTATCAGGATCGGAGGATTCTTCAACACCGCCCGCGCAATGCTGATCCGCTGCCGTTGTCCACCTGACAGCTTCGACCCGCGCTCGCCAATGGTGGTCTGGTATCCGTTCTCCGTCTGCATAATGAAATCATGCGCATTGGCTACCTTCGCCGCGTGGATGACATCCTCTTCTCTCGCCGTCTCCATTCCAAAAGCGATGTTGTTGAAGATGGTGTCGTTGAACAGGATTGACTCCTGCGTCACAACACCCATTACCCTGCGAAGAGAATCCAGGTCATAGTCCGGCAAGGGGATGCCATCCAGCATGACCGCCCCCTCGGAGGGATCGTAAAAGCGGGGAACGAGGTCCGCCAGCGTGGACTTGCCGCCCCCTGACGGTCCCACGAGGGCGACGGTTTTTCCCTTTTCGATCGTGAGGTTGATATCCACAAGCACATGATCCCGGTCATAGGCGAAGCTGACACCGCGGAACTCGATCTGATGTTTGAAATCCTTCAGGGCGATGGCGTCCGGCTTATTCTTTATTGCCGGCTCCAGGTCCGTAACGTCGAAGATCCGCCGGGCCGACATCGTACCTTTCTGAAGAGAGGTGATGCCATTCGTAAAGTTCTTCGCCGGCTGGATCATGTTCGCATAGATGGTGAGGAATAGCAGGAACACCGAGGGCTCCAGCTCGCGGTCTCCGCTTAAAACCAGGTGGCCGCCGTAATAGAGGATGCCGGCGACGACCAAAACACCCAGGAATTCCGACACCGGCGACGCAAGCTCGTTCTTCCGCGAAATGGAAAGATTCACCTTCTTGTGAAACGAAGTCTCCTGGTCTATTTTCCTCAGCAGGAAGTTGCGGGCATTGAATGCGTTGATCACCCGCATGCCGCTGAAGGTCTCATCGAGGATGTTCACGATCCGGCCCAGCGTCTCCTGGCTTAGCCTCGCCTTCTTCTTTAATCGCCGGACAATCTCGGAGATGATGCCGCCGGTCACCGGGAGCACGACCAGGGTAAACAACGTAAGCTTCACGCTGATCGAGAAAAGAATGCCCATGAACACGATGAGTGTGATGGGCTCTTTGAATACGGATTTAAGTCCGTTTACCACCGCTCCCTCCACTTCCGAAACATCGTTCGTAAACCTGGAGATGAGGTCGCCTTTGCGCTGGTCGTTGAAGAAACCGATGTGCATGAGCGATACTTTTTCGAATATCTCCATCCGCATATTTTTCACCACATCCACTTTCAGCTTCGAGGCGGTCATCCGCTCGAGGTAGCGGAAAAGGTTGGAGAGGAAAACAAAAAACACAATGAGCACGCAGACCATGAGCAGCGCCCGGAGCGGACCGTACTCCGTGAACACATTCATGAAATGGTATTGGAAGTACGATTTCAGGAAGTGCAGGGACAGGGAAAATTCCGGATAGGGAACCTCGTGGATCTTTGATTGCTTGAAAAGGATGTCGATGAGCGGCTGGATCAGTCCGAGGTAGACGGCGTTGAAGACAACGCCCAAAACCGCGAAGAGAAAAAAACGAACCAGACGGAAGTTCAGTCCGGGCGCGTATCGAAGGATCCGGAAAAAAATTTTCATTTCTAAAATTCGTAAAGCCGTTGCGGCACATTCCACCGCAAAGCTAAGGAAGTTACCAACGTGTTGTTGTTATAAAATTGCGCGGCGCTGTTGCTGTCGCGGAGAAGGACCAGCGCATCGATAAAGACATTGTGCTTCAGTTGCCAGGAAGCGGTAAAACTTCCGAAGAGGATGTCGTTCGATATCCCCTGGCCGATGGTGTTGTTGTACTCCTGCTCGCGCGTGCGGTAATCTTTCAGAATATTGCTGCCCCAGTTCTCGTTCGTTCCGTCGCGGCCGATCCGGGTAAGGACCAGCTTGCCCGTCAGGTTGAGACGCCCCAGGGGCTGGTACCGCACGATGCCGGCGACCTCCTGCAGGTTTGCTCCCAACGGATGGGCAAGGGGCTGGCGATAATTGGAATAACTCCCATAGATCGTGTGATGCGAATACGTGTAAGGCCTGATCACGTTGATCTCCCCCTGCAGATCGAGATTCGAAATGCCGAAGGCGTCGACATACTTCCCTCCCACCTGGACGGCGAATTTGTTCGCCCACCATCCGTTCCCCGCGCGGATGTTGCTGATGACAAACTCGTCGAGCATGAATTGCCCGTAAAAAGACAAATGGGGCACCGCGTTCCACTTGAAATCCACACCGAGCAATACGTTGTCACTGCTTCCGTTCTGCTGCTCAATGGCGCGATAAAAAATAATGGGGTTGAGGTATTCAAGCCTGAAGTGCTCCGTGCCGACGGAATCATCCGGCGTGAAGATCACGGATTCAAAAAGTCCGAGGTTGAGCCTCTTGCCTACATTCAGGCTGATGTGATGCAAGGCAACAAACTTGTTCGGGTAGCCCCGGAAATTTCCGTTGACTCTCGCCTGGTTGTCGGCGGTCATCTGGCTGATGAGAAAGAGATAATTGAGCTTCCACACTTTTACATCTCCTTTGAGAAAAAGCGCCGGCGGAGAATAGTCGGAGAAGATCAGCGAGCGATAGCCGTTGCCGATGAAAAAACGATCGTGCCCGAACTGAACGTTGATGTGCCGCGTCGCCTCGAATGCGATGTATCCCCTCGCCTGGAGGAAATCTACACCCTGCCCTTCCTTGTATCGCTTCCAGAATCCCTCGTGCGGCACTACACCTGTCGCGCTGATCTGGTCGGAGACATACATGGGCAGCAACGCCTGGTTATCGGTGAGGTAAGTATAAAATCCTACTTTCTTATCCACCATCCCACGGACTTCGATTCCACGCGTGTTCGTGAAAAGCATATCGTTCCTGCGCGAGTCCTTGCCCGCGGCGAGATAGAGAACGGGATTTACGTGCAGGTCGAAATCAGGCGTGCTGACGGAATATAGATCGGATGGATATTCGTAGAAGTGCTTCAGCACCGGGCGGCGGCTTGCGTTCAACGGGGTCGAAGACCATTCCCGGCTGTCGTTCACGAGGTATTCGTAATTGAAGGCATCCGATGCCGAAGTCATGATCCCATTGCTCTTCGCCGAATCCATGAAGGAGACGATCGCCGACCGTTTGTAGGGTTTTACAGAAGTAAAAAATTCACGGGCGATCTGCCCGGATTTTATTTCATAGCGGTCGATCCAGTGATAGTAATCTTCATTGAGCGGCGCAAAAGTGCTTTGGGCATTCGCCCCGGCGACAACCAGGAAAAAGAACAGGAAAAGAATCGTGCGCGGTTGACTCATGAGTACAGCTCAAATGGATTTTAACGCGTCAATCGCAATTCGGCAGAACACTTTCAAGATCATGGGATCAAAAGTAATGAAAGCCCGTTGATCTGACCTTTCCGCCCGCGACAAATTCGCGTCACCACGGCGGGCCACCCAACCTCCTGAACCCTGCGGTTCCCCCGATTAGGGGCGGTGGAGACGACCCGGTCGACGATCAACGGGATACACTATAATATATAGCCGCCGGCCTGGCCCGGGCAGGGACGGAAAGTGAAAGCAAACGGCCGCTTCGCGGAATCCAAAAGCCGGCGACAGCGAAGGATGTCCCGTTAAACACACTCATTATCAAGCAATTAAGTAAAACAAGCCGGCTTATTAGTGGCCACGGGAATACCTTCAGACGGGGAGTATCCAACCACAAAATCTCGAACGATACATTGGATTTTGGCCCTTCTTCCCTATCTTTGCAGTCCTTTTACGAGCAAAAGCACAAACAGACATGAAAAAAGGCATTCATCCGGAATACAAGGAAGTGGTTTTTTGGGATACTTCCAGCGATCACAAGTTTTTGACCCGCTCTACCCAGGCTCCTAAGGAGACCATTAAGTGGGAAGATGGCAAAGAGTATCCCCTGATCAAAGTGGAGGTGAGCTCTGCTTCACATCCGTTTTTCACCGGCAAGAAGCTGTTTGTCGATACAGCCGGCCGCGTTGAAAAATTCAAGAACAAGTATCAAAAGAAAGCTTAATTATTCTTCAAATAAGCACTGTGAAAAGGTCTTCGTCCTGAAGACCTTTTTTATTTTTACGCGACAAATCCGATTTTGAAACCGAATGAATCCGATTCTCTTCGATGACCCGATAATCAGGGTAAACCTGCTGCCGTTTACCTATACGCGGCCCATCGGAAACATCAGGGTCGGCATTCTTACCATTGACGAAAAATGGGAGAAATGGCTGGGCGCGAAACCATCCTTTCAGACCGCCGAATACCTCGGGAAGAAATTTCCAAAGAAAGTGGCGGACAAAAATCTTCTCATCAACGGCGCGGTCTGCCCCGATAAGAAACTGGTCGAAGCGGTAAAACGCCTTCCCGACGGAAACTTTCTCGTTAAAGATCAGCTGCTCATCGCGGCAAACACACCCGAAGCGGAAATGGCCAGCCACAACACCATCGCTTACAACGACCCGATTACTGTCATTGACCGGCCCTGGAAAATATTTGTCGAGAACCGCGCGCAGCTGGTGCTGGACTTCGGGCTGATCACCGCCGGGAGGAAGTCGGCCGGCATCGCCGATAAGCATACCGTCATTTACGGCGAGGAGAACCTTTTCGTGGAAGAGGGCGTGTCGGCGAAAGCAGCCATTATCAATGCCTCGAACGGTCCGGTTTACCTGGGCAGGAACAGCATCATTCACGAAGGCGCGATGATCCGTGGAGCCTTTGCCCTCTGCGAAGGAAGCCATGTGAACATGGGTGCGAAGATCCGCGGCGACTCCACCATCGGCCCGCATTCGAAAGTCGGCGGTGAGGTGAGCAACTCCGTGATCTTCGGCTACAGCAACAAGGCGCATGACGGATTTCTCGGCTGTTCCGTGATTGGCGAGTGGTGCAACCTCGGCGCCGACTCCAACACGTCGAACCTGAAGAACACCTTCGATGAGGTGAGGTTGTGGAGTCATGCCGAAAACCGGTTCATCGCCACCGGCCTGCAGTTCTGCGGGCTGATGATGGGCGACCACAGCAAATGCGCCATCAACACCATGTTCAATACGGGTACGGTCATCGACGTTTCTTCGAATGTTTTTGGTGAAGGGTTCCCCAGGAACTATATTCCGTCGTTTTCATGGGGAGGAGCCGGCGGGATCACCTCTTACAAGCTCGAAAAAGCCTTTGAAACGGCGAAGAACGCGATGCAGCGCCGCGACCGTGAGCTGGATGAAACCGAAAGAAACATTTTGGAGCATGTTTACCACATGACCGCGCTCCACCGCGTTTGGGAACATTAACCGAGACAAATGAAGTTTGCTGACATACCCGGATTGCAGGACGTAAAAAAGATGCTGACCGAGGCGGTGGCATCCGGCCACAGCGCCCATGCCCAGCTCTTCGTCGGCGCGGAAGGCGCGCTCAACCTTCCTCTTGCCCTGGCGTATGCTACCTACCTTCACTGTGAAAACAAAGGTCCGGACGATTCCTGCGGTGTCTGTGCGGCCTGCTCGAAAAACGCCAAGTACATTCACCCCGATACACATTTCGTTTTTCCGCTCAGCAACGTCGAGGGCGACAAAGACGAAGAACGCTTTAAAGCGGAGATCACAAAATCGTGGCGCGCTTTTCTTCTCGAGCAGCCTTTTGGAAACCTCGACGACTGGCGCAATTATTACGGAGGCGAAGACAAGCTCGCGCTGATCTCACGTGATGAAAGCCGGGAGATCGTCAGGAAATTATCGCTCAAACCTTTTGAGAGCCGCAACAAGGTGATGATCATCTGGCAGCCCGAAACCATGCATCCCGCCGCGGCCAACGGCATCCTCAAAATACTGGAAGAGCCGGCGCCGAATACGTTCTTTATCCTGGTGACCAATGCGGCAGACCAGCTGCTGCCCACCATCATCTCCCGGACGCAGATTATAACGGTACCGCTACTGTCGGATGCCGAAGTGGAACGCCATCTCGTCGACACGCTCGGCGTGGAAAAAAAGGCGGCGGCGAAGATCGTCCAGCTCGCCGACGGAAACCTGAACCTCGCCGGGAAACTGATCGACAGCGGTGAGGACAACAGCACGGCCTTCTTTACCGAATGGATGCGGGCGTGCTTCGCCAGCAAATACGGCGCGCTCCTGGCCATGGCGGAAGAATACCACGCCCTGGACAAGCTGAGCCAGAAGAATATGATCGCTTACAGCATGAACATGATGCGCGAAACCCTGCTGTACAACGCCGGCGCCGAAGAGATCAACCGCACCCGCGGCGAGGAGCGCGAGTTCGTTCAGAAATTCAGCAAAGTGCTCAACGTCGAAAAAATTGAAACGTCATTCAACCTGCTGAACGACGCCGGATATCACCTCGAGAGAAACGGCAGCGCGAAAATGATCTTCCTGGACCTCTCCCTTAAAATCGCTAAAACATTCAGGGCATGACGGGCAGGGTTGAGAATAAAATGATACAACGGGCGGCGCGGAATATCCGCCTGTCACCTGCTACGAAACTATAAGCTGAATGCCCGGAAACATGAACAAAACCATTCGTATCGGTACCCGCGGAAGCAAACTCGCACTGTGGCAGGCTCATCACGTGGCCGGGCTCATCAAGCCTTCCGGGTTCCTTGCCGAGATCGTGCCCATCGAAACGAGAGGCGACAAGATCCTGGACGTGTCCATTGCGAAGATCGGGAGCAAAGGAGTGTTTACCGAAGAGATAGAGGCCAAACTGCTGGATGGAAGTATCGACATTGCCGTCCACAGCGCGAAGGATCTCTCCTCGTTCATTCCCGATGAGCTCGAGCTGATCGCGTTCACGGAACGCGAAGTAGTGAACGACGTGGTGATCAGCCGGCGCAAAGACTTCAGCCTGAAAGACGAAGGCATCACCATCGGAACTTCTTCCACTCGCCGCGTTGCGTTCACTGCCCACTTTTATCCGCAGGCGAAAACCGTGTCTGTCCGCGGCAACCTCCAAACGAGGGTGGCCAGGCTCGAAGCCGGCCTCTGCGATGCGCTGATACTGGCCTATGCTGGCGTACACCGCATGGGTTACGACCACCTGGTCACCGAAAGGATTGACACGAGCTACTTCGTACCCCCCGTAGGGCAGGGAAGCATCGCCGTCGAGTGCCATAAGAAGCTCAGCTTTGAAAAAAAGGACATCATCCAGCGATGGGTGAATCATTCGGAAACGGAGGATTGCATCCGCGCCGAGCGCGCATTCCTGAAGACACTGGAAGGCGGATGCAGCATCCCCACCTTTGGCTATGCCTGGATGGAGGGCCCCCTCCTTACGCTGAAGGCCGGCATCATCTCACTGGATGGACAGGAGCTTATCAAAATAAAGAGGTCGTCGGCCGTGGAGGAGGGCAAGGAACTCGGCAAGGGAATTGCTAATGAAGTTCTCGCCCAGGGGGGAGAGAGGATATTAACCGAGATCAGGCGAAAAATTCAGTCGTAGGTTAGTTACCCAAGCCCTGAAATCATGAACCGGTACTCTAAATTTTACGGACCCAACGTTTGTTAAATGAACAGATTAAAACTTTTACTGGCGTGTGTTGGCGTATTGTCTTTCCTGGTCACAGGGTGCGCACAGAAAAAAAGTGACGTCGTCACCATCCGGACCAAATACGGCGACATGATTGCTATTCTCTATGACGAGACGCCGAAACACAAAGAGAATTTCCTCAAGCTGGTAAAGGAGCATTATTACGATGGACTGCTCTTCCACCGGGTGATCGAAGGCTTCATGATACAGGGAGGCGACCCGGATTCCCGGCAGGCGCCAAAAGACAAGCGCCTGGGCGAGGGCGGCCCAGGCTACACCATCGATGCCGAATTCAATCCGAAATTCTTTCATGAAAAAGGAGCGCTGTCGGCCGCCAGGCTGGGCGACGACAGGAATCCATCCAGGGCCTCGAGCGGCAGCCAGTTCTTCATCGTACAGGGCGCAAAGCACAGTGAATGGGAAATCAAAATCGACCAGGAAAAATACGGAAGGGCCCTTCAGCAATTCTTTCAAAAACCGGAGAACAAACCCTACTACGATTCGATCAACATGTTTTTCCGCAGCGGAGACCAGAAAGGGTATGAGAGCTTCATCTCGGGCCTGAAACCGGTCGTCGAAAAACAGCTTGGCATTTCAGTGGAAAAAGAGGTCAGACCGGAAGTGGTAAAGGCCTATACCACTGTGGGAGGAGCGCCGCACCTGGACGGGCAGTACACCGTCTTCGGAAAAGTGATCAAAGGACTCGAGGTGATCGACAAGATCGCGTCCCAACCCAAAGGTGCGTTTGACCGGCCCCTGGAAGATATTCTCATGGAGATCACCGTCGAGGAGATGCCGAGGAAAAGAATCGAAAAATTATACGGATATAAATATCCAGAAGACTAACAGAGATGAGGATACTGGTTACAGGCTCGAACGGTTTACTAGGACAAAAACTGTCATACCGCCTGCAGGAGGATAAGGACGTGTTTTTGATCGCCACCGCCAGGGGCAGGTCGGCCGTAAAGATCGGGCGCGGCGAATTTCATTCGATGGACATTTCCAACCGCGAAGAGGTGGAGAGCATTTTAAGACTCACCAAACCGGACGTAGTGATCAACACGGCCGCCATGACCCAGGTCGACGATTGCGAGACGCAACGGGATGCCTGCTGGAAGGCGAACGTCACCGCCGTGGAACACCTCGTGCGCTGCTGCCAGGCCCTGCACATCCACCTGGTCCATGTCTCTACAGATTTTATTTTCGACGGAAGCCACGGTCCGCTGGACGAAGACGAAGTCCCGAATCCCGTAAACTTCTACGGTGAAAGCAAGCTCGCGGGCGAACAGATCATCCGCGACAGCGCGATATCGTGGGCCATCCTCCGCACGGTGCTGGTCTTCGGCATCACCAGCGACATGAGCCGTTCGAATATTGTCCTCTGGGTGAAGAACAGCCTGGAGCAAAAGAAAACCATCCGCGTGGTGAACGACCAGTGGCGCACTCCTACCCTCGCCGAAGACCTCGCGGAAGGTTGTTACCTCGCCGCAAAGAAAAAGGCTAAAGGCATCTATAACATTTCAGGGAAGGACTTCCTGTCTCCATACGATATCGCCATAAAAACCGCTGAGTTTTTTAACCTCGACCGCTCGTTAATACAGGCAACGGATTCCACCGCGTTTGTGCAGCCGGCAAGACGCCCGTTGACCACGGGTTTTGTCATCGACAAAGCGCGCCGCGAGCTCGGTTATGAGCCGCATTCCTTTGAAGAAGGTCTTGCCATCCTGGCCAGGCAGATGACAGGCGACACCTCCGGGCGTGGTTGAATGAGCTCGCCCCCGCAGACCGCCTGACAACTTCACGGATCGCAATTATGCAATCGAAAAAGGGAGGTCTTCCCCAGGACCTCCCTTGAGCGCACGCCGTTCGGGCTTATCGCTGAACAAAATGGAATACCATATATTCCGACTTGACGGGGTCGCGTTTGCCCAGCCAGATTCCGGTCACTTCATTGGTGAGCGTATCGCGTTCGACGACGACAATTTTCCATTTATTCTCGGCCGTCGTGGTTGCGGATACCCAGCTTGCAATCGGTATGTTGGGCGTTATGGATGAAAAGGCAATGAGGTTGGTCGGTTCATCCAAAGAATAGGTGCCCGACGCCGAAGTACCGTCATCCTGAATAATGGTCACGGTTCCGTCTGCCGAGAAGGTGATCGATACACCGTCGATGTTCGCTACGTCCGCGTCTCCATATGGAGCCCAGCCCGTCGCCATAATATCTGCCCGGCTGTTCCAGTTGTTCAAGAAAGCGCCATCGAGGTCCGTCCAGTTGTATGGAACCTCGAGGTCAAACTTCCATGTCTTGCTCGTCGTGACCGACAGCAACGCCTGTTGATTGCCGTGGTCGAAATTAGGATCCGGTTGTGGCCCTGCCGGCACCCAGTTGTCTGCGTATTCTTTGGAGATGTAATTGAAAATCTCAAACTCATCCTTGGTGGGATGGCGAAACGCAAGCTGCATGGCATCCTTCGTAAGTGAAATGATCCTGGCACTCGAGTAGACCTGGTCCCATCCGTTGTTCAGCGGAATCGCATCCGTGAAGCTAATGGTTTTAGCGTCTTTGTCGAGAAAATACGTGCCCGATGTCACTCCCGCACCCGAAGTCAATTTTTGATCTACGGTTATGAAAGGGCCGCCCTTAAGGTTGAAGGTCATCGTGCCATAATCGCCGGGGGCCGCCATCCACTCATTTCCTGTG
>DASVOT010000118.1:0-2549 GCA_036383235.1 Chryseosolibacter sp. | reverse complement strand
CAGCGGCCACGCCCGGTGAAATCCTTCCAAGAGGAGTACCGGATGGCACTACTTCCGGAAACCATTCCTTCCTGAGGCCAAGCCTGTCGAAGAGATAAGACGGCCACTCCTTCCGTTTTAAGTCAAAGCCCGACTTCAACGCATTGGTGTAATCGGTGATTCCCCACGATCCTGTTAGCCTGCCCGTAACATAATCGGAAGCATGTATCCACTTCGTGACCCGTCCGGCTTTCTCGGGAAAACGGCGGACGTACCAAAGGATCTTCGACAAACCGCTGGAGGAATTAAAGCCTGTATACCCGTCGTTGTGAAACTGAAGCGCCATCTCGCGGCAAAGCTTTCCTTCCGCCGCCGACCGCTTATCGCTGTACATGATCGCGTGGTGCAACGGCTCTCTCTTTTCATCGAGCGGAATCACCGTTCCTGAGGTAGAGGTCACCGCGATCGACTTTATTGCCGGGAGAAAAATCAAGCGGCTTGCTTCGTCCGTGAGTGACTTTAACGAGCGACGACACGCTTCCCACCAGATGGAGGGGTCTTGCTCTTCTCTCGACTGATCATTCAACGGAAAACCTTCTTCGCGCGCGGCGACGATGTTGCCGTCTGCATCCACTAGTACGACGCGCGCTCCCTGCGTGCCGACATCGATGCCGATAAAGTAAGAATCGCTCATGTCAGAATATCTGCTTGAGTCCGGCGCGAAGCTCTTTCCATTTGAGATAAAGCGCATGACATCGCTCGCGTTCGCCCGGATATACCGTTTCCATCGCGGCATCTTGGCGATGTTGTTCCCGAAGGGCCTCGCTGCAAAGGAGCGCCCCGCCCGTTACCGATGCCTGCTGGAATCCGTTTCGCACCTGCACTTTCTTATCGATCAGGGTCGCGACACTTTGCCTCAGCATCTTGCTTTGAAAGCCCCCGCCACAAGCCCACACATAATCGGTATCGTGCCGGGTTACATCCAGCAGGCAATCATAATTCTCTTTGATGCAACACGCGATATCCCAAAGCGTCGCCCACACGAAGCTCGCCCGCGTCAACTCATGGGATACTGGCGCATTAAAAATAAATCCCCCTTTGGTGAGCGGCTGCTTCTCCTCCGCGACAAGGGAGCCCAGGGAAGCCAGGCACTGCGGGTTGGAGAGCTGGTCCAGTTCCCCTTCAATGAGGTCGTATCCTTCGTTCGGGTAAAACACCTCTTTCAGACGCTGGTAGTTGAGGCCCGTTACACCCGCGTTCGCCTCCAGGATAAAATTATCCCCCTCGACATGCCGGTTGGTCCAGGTGCGTTCCTTGCTGTCGACAAGATATTCGCTGATGATCCTGACAATGGGAGTTGTGGTTCCCGACACAATGACGATGTCACCCGGCCGGGGCTGGGTGCTCTTGATCGCCAGCTGCGTGTCGGCCCCGCCGACAATGACAACCGCTCGGGGAGAGATCTTCAGCCGGGCCGCATGTTCGGGAAGGATGGTGCCCGCGATCGTCCCTGAATCGTGCAAGGGCGGAAGAATCGCTTTCGGCAACCCGAAAAGCCAACAGAGATCGTCCGACCATTTCTTCCTGGCGACATCATACAATTGCGTTTCGGACGCCTGGGAATGCTCGTAACCCGCGACGCCACAAAACTGGTATTGCGCCCAGTCGCTCATGCTGAGCATGGTCCGCATCCGTTCGTAGATCTCCCGTCGCCTGTTCCTGATGCCCACCACCTTCATGGCCGAGAACAGAGACGAGGGGAACCTTCCGGTCAACGAATAGATCCTGCCTTTTTCGGTAATGGAATGCTCCCATTCACGACCCCGATGGTCGTGGTTGGGAAGTCCGACGAGCGCCTTTCCCCTCTCATCGAGCAGCACAATACCCTCGCGCTGACTGCTGGCGGAAATCGCCACGATCTCGACCCCGGGCACGGCCGAAAGTGCCTGGCTACTCAACTGAAGTATCTGATCCCACAAAACGTCGGGCCTGAAGTTCAGCGCATCCGGATATAACTCATCCTTCTCATACCGGACGTTGTCTCGTTTAACGCTCAGGATCTCGCCATTTTTCTTTGTCACCGCCACGCGCACGTTTCCGGTTCCGATATCAATGATGAGGTATGCTTGGTCGAGCGGCATATGAAATTACAGGGTTTGGTTATTCGGTTCGCAGGGATGGCAATCGCACAGACCGCGTGTGAAAAGCTGCAAGGTAAAAAAGATAAACATCACACGGATCCGTTGCCCTTCCATCTTTCTTTTTCCGCTTTCACTGTCGCAAAATGTTTGAAAAGAGCTGCATTCATGATCGCCGCGTGGTGGTCTTCCACTTCAAAAGTAGCGCCCGCGATATGCGGCGTCGCCAGCACGTTGGGATGATGAATGATCCTGTAATCCGTCGCATCGGGGGGTTCATGATCAAAAACATCCAGCACGGCGCCGCGGATATGTCCCTCCTCCACAATTTCCAGGAGGTCGTCGCGATTGACGACAACAGCCCTCGCCGTGTTGACGAAGATGGAACCCTTCTTCATTTTCCTAAGTAAATTCCTTCCGATCATTCCCTTC
>DASVOT010000117.1:0-4757 GCA_036383235.1 Chryseosolibacter sp. | reverse complement strand
ATTCTCTGGAACAAATCCGCAAGGAGGAGCTCACGCGCTTTCTGAAGAACGCCACTGCCGAGGAAGCTCAGAAGCTTGATGAAATGAGCCGTTCTCTCATGCAGAAGATCCTGAAGTATCCTGTCCTTCACCTCAAAGCTGCCTGCCGGCGGGGCGACGCGGAATCGCTCTCCGAACTCCTTCAGGAACTTTTCAATCTTGAAAAAACGAAAACGGGGAAACCGTAATTCGAAATTGGCCGAATGAGACCGCTGACCTCGCGCGGTCAAATCATTGTCTTAAAAGCACGGGGTTCATCCCGAATTTCCTTTTGAACGCTGCAGAAAAGTGGTGGGGATTTTTGTAGCCCACTTCCCGCGAAACTTCACGTATGAGTTTGCCTTCCTCGAGAAGGAGATGGCGCGCGTGATCCATTTTCAGTTCGGATAGATAATTAAAGATCGTTGTTCCGTAGAGCGATTTGAATCCCTTTTTCAATGCACACTCATTGAGTCCATAAACCTTCGAAAGCTGGCGGAGGGAGTGCTCCTCTTTGAAACGGTCTGCAAGATCACGATGGATGGTCGCCAGAATAGCCTTGTCATTTTTTTTCAGCGTATACTGTGCAGCCCTCGGTACATCTTTCATATGATTGAGATGCAGGGCAATAAACGAAAGCACCTTCGCCTCGATGAACATTTTTTTCAGGTATCCGGATACCTGGGCATGCAGGAGATCATGCAGGATGTGCTGCATCGGCGGGCAGGCCACGCCTTCGCCCCTGTAGACAACTTCTTTTCGGATCAGTTTCCCTCGCAAGGCCGCAGACCACGACTCGCCGTGACTGAGCAGGCTGATAAAATACGCGCGGTCGACTTGAAGGTGAAAAAGCCTGACCTTTTGCGACATCCTCCATTCAAAGGCTGAGGCAGGAATATATAACTGGTGATGTCGTTTTGAGCCGAGCTCAAACTTTAGCCCGAGGGAAAGATACGAGCAGGAGACCGATCCGGAGAGAGGCAAAATGATATTAACGCATTCCGCGAGGTCCGCGTCCCGTACGGACAGAATGCACTCGGTTTTAAAACCGGCAATGATCTCCCGTACCTGAAAGTGATCGTGGTGAAATACCTTTTCCTGATAAGAACCCCAGCGTTCCGATGATGCCGTCCAATGTTCACAGTCCGCGGAGGTACCGGCGACGGGTCGGGCCATGGACAAAATGTCCTGATAGTCGATTTTCGTGGGGTTCATTTTCCGTTTCGCGTAGACAATGCTCCGTTATACGGAGGCCGCCGGGGAAGGTTCAGCGTTCTATCACAAAAATCAAGTTACCACCCCATGCTGAAAAAAATTTTTAAAGTCGTCGGGCTCGTGCTCGGCGCAGTTATCCTCGTTGCTGTGGCCTTTTACCTGAAAGTCTATATCAGCACGGAAAACCGGATCAACAAGGTTTATACCATCACTCCGCAGGAGCTGGTCATTGAGCCTGATTCCGCCATCATCGGATACGGGGCCAGGCTTGTCACCACCAAAGGGTGCAATGACTGTCATGGCCACGACCTTGGTGGAAAGGTCTTTATCGATGACCCCGCCCTGGGATTTGTTGTCGCGAGAAACCTCACCAAAGGCAAGGGCGGCTTGCCTGCGGATCACGCCGTGAAGGATTGGGTGCTCGCCTTAAAGCACGGCATCCGCAGAAACGGGAAACCCCTGCTCATCATGCCCGCCCATGAGTTTACCTTGCTGAATGAAGGAGATATGAAGGCCATCATCGCGTATTGCAGGCAGGTTCCGCCTGTTGACCGGGTGCTTCCCCCGTCGAGTGTTGGACCTCTGGGGCGGGTGCTGGCGGATCTTGGAAAGATCACGCTTCTGCCTGCGGAGATCATTGACCATTCGCGGAAGCTCGACGCAGGAATCAAGCCGGAAATCTCCAGAGAGTATGGAAAATATCTGTCGAACGCATGCCAGGGATGCCATCGTGAAAACATGAAAGGCGGCGAACCGATTGCTCCCGGATTCCCCGTGGTCGCCGACATCAGCTCGACAGGGCATCCGGGAAAATGGACGGCTGAGCAGTTTATGCAAACCCTTCGGACCGGTCACACGCCCGAGGGCAGGGAGCTTAATCCCACCGAAATGCCCTGGACGATGACGAAGGCTTACACGGACGTGGAGCTGCAGGCTTTGCACCTGTATCTCAAAAGCATTTGATCATCCGGAGTCCGGACGTCTAACCCGTTTAAGGTGCAAGCAGGTATAACCGGCTTGCACCTTTTTATTTCGCGCGCAACAGCAGACCGGCATGTAATTTTCTTTCGTTATCTTCGACTAACTGGCTAACAAGAACCTCCACCGGTGATCGGGGACGAAAAACAATTCCTTAACCTGATAAACGACCATCAGGGATTGATCCATAAGGTCTGTCTCATGTATGAAAGCGACCGCGAGGCACGCAATGATCTTTTCCAGGAAATCGTGCTCCAGCTCTGGAAATCTTTTCACACATTCAGGGGCGAATCAAAAATCACCACGTGGATGTACCGGATCGCGCTGAACACGGCCATTTCCGGATACCGGAAACAACACCGGCATGTACGAACTGAAGATCTGAATGAATTGCATTTCAACATTTCGGAACAATACACTGGAGATGACGGCGAAGAGAACGCGCTGCGTCTTCAGCAGGCAATCCGGCAGCTGTCGGAGGTTGAACGCGCCATGATCATGATGGCGCTGGAAGAAATTCCCTATGAGGAAATTGCTGAAACCATCGGCATCACGCAAAACAACGTACGGGTGCGGATGAACCGAATTCGTGAAAAATTACGGAAACTTATGAATGTCGAGGGATGGAATTAGAGGATTTAAAGACGATTTGGAAAAAGCAGAACGACGAGTTCCAGCCGAAGGGCAAAACTGAACTTGCCACGATGCTGAAGGGCAGAAGCACTTCCATCATCAGCCGGTTGAAGCGCAACGTATGGATCGAGCTCACCTTCACATTCGCGGGAGCGCTGGCCCTGCTCGCTTACGCGTTAACCCTGCCGGCCGGCGCCCTGAAATGGACATCGATCTCCATCCCCATTCTGTTTTGTATTTATTCCCTCTACTATCTGAAGAAGCTCCGTCTTCTTCACAGCTTTGATGCCGGAAACGAAAACCTCAAAGCCAACCTGGAGACGCTGATCCAAAGGCTGAAAGGATATTTGAAGTTTTACAGAAGGAGTTATTCGATCCTGTACCCGGTATACTTGTTCCTCGGTCTTTTATTTACGGCGCTGGAGCGCGGTGCCGACGGATTTTTCGGAGCGCTTACCAAACCGGATGTCGTGTTAACGCTTGTGCTGGGCGCCGGAGTATTTTTCCTTTGCAGCACCTGGCTGACGTCCTGGTACCTCAAAAAACTCTACGGCAACCATCTTGAGAAGCTGGAAGGAGTATTGCGGGAGCTTGGGTGATTGCGGAGCAGATGAGTTGCGTGTTAAGGGATTGCCCTCACGCCCATCACAGCAAAAACATTTTGTTCTGAGCGAGGCAGTCGCAGAGGCGCTTGTAGACAAGGGTGATATTTTCCCTGGAATGATCGCCGCCGAGGGCTCGGACAATTCTTTGCGATAACGTCCCTTCCTTCAACACGACATCGATTTCACGCCTCCAGGTGGAAACGCCCGAATTGCCCGATCGCACGAGGCGCTCGGTGATGTGTCGCCACAATTCCACCATGGTGGCTGACTTATCGGGAAACCCAAATACCTCAAGAAATTCCGCGTCATCGATGGTGGCTGCCTGAGCTTTCTCGGCAGCCTTGTCGAGGAGCTGAGACAGAAAATCCGTTCTCCACCTCGTCTGGCTTTCGAAATCGAGAAACTTTTCGCTTACGAGAGCCTTGATGGTTTCAATGACCAGGGTCACGATCGCCATGTCGGCGGAAGGGCACTCCTGGATATCCATCACGCGGATCTCGATGGATCCCCTGTCGAACCTGGGTATGGCGCCACGGGAGTTCACCCAGATGGGATTCAAAACATTTTCAGGATCATAGGGTGCGATGTCGGCTTTGATCTTTTCGTAAACCGAGTTGAGGTAATTGCGTTTCGAGAAGACAGCCTCCGGGATAACCTTTCCGGTAATCGAGGGTATTCTTGCCTGGTTGGTTTTGTAAAATTTCAGGCGCGTATCCAATAGCCCAGTGATGGAGCCGTCGAGAATTGGCGAGCTCGCGCATAGGGCGGGCAGCAGGGGCAGCACAAGCCTTACTGCCGCGTGAAGCTTGGCAAACTCCTCATCATCGTAAAAGGGCAGATTGAGGTGCGTACTTTGAAGGTTGGACCATCCGTGGCCGCGGCAGTCGAAGATCCTGTTATAGATATCGTACACCTCGTTATTCTCGTGCGGCCAGATCCTTGTTTCGGCCATCGGATCCATGAAGGGGTGGGCGGCCGTCGGCATGAGGATGGTATTGGAGGCCGCGAGGATGGCGTTGATCCTTCTTACGTTTTCGGCGAAGGCATTTTCGAGCCCGTTGAAGTTGTTCTCGGGTCTAGTCGACTTCAGCTCCACGACGTGGAGGACAAGCTCATTAGACCAGGTGACCATTCCGTTGTCGAAATCGCTCTGATAGGCGCCGGTTTCGTGCTTGATCAATTCATCGGTGACAGGTCTTACTTTGAGGGTATCGCGGTCGACGAGCATGTATTCCAGTTCTACTCCATAGCCCTGAAATAAATGAATGCGTGGGGGCTGGTGCATCATTTATCCGATTTGATCTTACT
>DASVOT010000116.1:0-4111 GCA_036383235.1 Chryseosolibacter sp. | reverse complement strand
CTCTGAATGGCAAGGTCACCTCCTTTAAAGAACTTTGCGACGACGCGCGGCTGAGTATGCGTTTCGGCAGAGACGATGAAGGCGAGATCTATATCTCCACCATGCCGGACGGGAAGATCTATAAGCTCGTGAATTAAGAGGTGGCGCGTCCGGCCGTGGCCTGGCCGCTTCCCCCAGGGACATATTGGCCGCGAATCACCGATGACCGGTTGCCCACCACTGATCACTGTCCCGCGACCACTGACAAAATAAGACACCCAGCCGATTTTTACGCGGCCGTTTTTGGTTGACATTTGCCCAATTACCTGGCCCAAGAGAATGAACAGAAAAAGATTTTTGTCCGCTTCGACAAGTTTTTTGGTTATCGCTTCCCTTTTCCTGACTGCATGTAATTCATCCTCCGATAAGAATATTTCCACCGATCCCGCGATCATTGCAAAGGGCGAGACCGAGTTTTCCAAGAATTGCAGTTCGTGCCACAACTTCAGGCAGGATGCCATCGGCCCGCAGCTCGGCGGCATCACAGAGACGACGTCGCCGAAGTGGATCAAGAGCTTTATCAAAGATCCTAAGGCAACCGTTGAGTCAGGCGACGAGCGTGGAAGGAAGCTGGTAGCCCAGTTCAAGACCATGATGCCATCGTTTGGCTATTTGTCCGAGGAAGACCTCGATGCGCTCGTGGCATACCTGCACACGCAACAGGCGCCAAAGCAAATGTTGGAAACCGGCGGAGAGCAGGAATTGCCTGACCCGATCCCCGGCCCGATTCAGTCATCCGACCTCGCCGTCGGACTGGAGCTTGTAGCACAGATGCCGTTCGTCTCTGAAAAGGGCTTCAGGACCCGAATCACCAAGCTCGACTATATCCCGGGGTCGGACCGCGACTTCGTGGTCGACATCTATGGCAAGTTGTATGAGCTGCGCAACGGCAAGCCCGCCGTGTACATGGACATTGCAAAGCTGCGGCCGAATTTCATTAACAAGCCGGGGCTGGCGACCGGCTTCGGAAGCTTTGCTTTTCATCCGGAATTCACCAAAAACGGACTGCTGTATACGGGCCATGCGGAAGCCCCGCATTCGGCAACGGCCGATTTTCATTATGCTGATTCCATCCCGGTCACCCTGCAATGGGTGGTGACCGAGTGGAAAGTGGACGAACCCGGCAATTTTCCTTTCAAAGGAAAAGGCCGCGAGCTGTTCCGCATCGATATGGTAACCGGAATGCACGGCGTTCAGGAGATCACGTTCAATCCCAACTCCAAACCGGGTGACGACGATTACGGATTGTTGTATATCGGCATCGGAGACGGTGCCTGTGTGGAGGCTGGATATCCTTTTCTCGTGAATTCCATCACCAGGCCGTGGGGAACGATCTTCCGGATCGATCCGCGCGGGAACGACAGCGCGAACAACCATTACGGGATACCCCCGGCCAACCCGTTTGTCAACGATCCCAATAAAGAGGCGCTGGGCGAAATCTACGCCTACGGATTCAGAAATCCCCACCGCATCACCTGGACAAAAGCAGGACAGATGATCTCCAGCCACATCGGCCAGGCGAAAGTAGAGGAATTAAACCTCATCCTGCCCGGCCACCATTACGGATGGCCTATGCGCGAGGGCACTTTTGTCATCCATCCCACCGGCGACATCAACAAGGTGTATCCGCTGCCGTCGGACGACACCAAGACGGATTTCACGTATCCGGTTGCTCAATATGACCATGACGATGGCGCGGCAGTGAGCGGCGGTTTTGAGTATACCGGCACCGCTTGCCCGGAGCTGAAGGGAAAATACCTGTTCGCCGACATGAACAACGGCAGGCTGTATTACCTGGACCTGTCGGAGGTGAAGTCCGGAAACCTGGCGGCGATCAAAGAATGGAAGGTGCTCTTCAACGGCAAGGCTACTACCACCGCAGAATTGTGCGGCAGCAAACGCGTGGACCTGCGTTTCGGAAAAGATCAGAATGGAGAAGTGTATATTTTCAGTAAGCAGGATGGCAAAGTTTACAGGCTGATTCCATCCGGCACATCGATCTCGAAACTTTAGGCAAGAGCAGATCGGTGGTAAAGAAAAAGGGACCGACAGTGTCGCGTCCCTTTTCTCTTTTTACCCTTGATTATTCGTCCTTGTCCTTCTTATCCTTGAGCTGGCTCCAGGAACAATAGACTCTCTTGCCGTCCTGGTTCACATAATAATAACGCGAGTCGTCGCCGACGTAGATCGTTTGTCCCTGAGGTCCCACTTTCGTGTCCAGCTTCGGGTCGTCAATGTCGGCGGCAACGTTGCCCGCTGTCTCGGAGATATCTTTTCCGGTTTTCTCGGCGGCTCGGTCGACGTCATTCTCGGTTCGCTCCGCTTTCCGGTTGATATCCTCGCGGGTTTCTTCGGAAGTTCTATCACTCCTGTCCTTAACCCGGTCGTCATCCTTCCGGTAAGCGTCAGAAGACTTGTCGCCGGTCTTCATACCGTATAATTCGACGCCCGCCTTATCGCCGTTAGCGTTCGGCAGCGTGTGATAGGTGAAGGCAACCTTCTGGATGTCCCGGGTGGGATGATCAAGCTTGAAAACGCCTGATTCTTCACCTGCCTGGATCTGTTTGTCAACCTTGATCTCCTGCATGTCGCCTGATTCATAAAATACCTGGAGGCGATCGATCCGGAGCGGCGCATCTTCAACCTTTATTTTTATGGCTGCGAACTCATCCGCGCCCAAAACGGCAATTGATTCGTCCTGCGACTTAAAGCTGGCGACAGTTTCACCGATCTTTTGCCATCCCTCATCGTTGCTCAACACGACACCCGGCTTCTGAGCGCGGGCCGTGTTCAGTGTCCATGCAAAGACCGACATTAGAATTACTACCATTGTTTTTTTCATAACTTTAACGCGTTTAATGGATCATCAATGACAAAAAATACGTGCCAGCCGTGAGGCGCTTTGTCAACAGTGCCCCGGCCAGCATTGAAATATCTGGTATCCTATACGCACCTAAAACAAAAACGGTTACAAGCGACAGTAGGGATGGCGTTGCAAAGGCCGCCCCGCTTAAAGCGACAGCCGAAGCTGAAAAAAATGTATGACAACGAACATTTTGAAGGATTATCAGGCGCTTTCGGTCACGGCGGCCGATGAGATTATTGCCGCCGTAAAAAATAAGGAGACCGCTGTATTGTGCCTTGCTGCGGGCGACACGCCGAAGCTGGCGTATGCATTGCTGGCTCAAAAAGCCAAACGCGAAAACGTCGGCTTCTCGCGCTGCACGTTCATTGGTCTCGACGAGTGGGTGGGAATCGCCCCCGAAAACGAGGGGACCTGCCGGTACTTTTTATACCGCAACCTTTTTGAGCCCCTCGGCATCCGGCCCTCACAGATTCACCTCTTCGATGGATTGGCGAAAGACCTGCCGGGCGAATGCAGAAAAATGGATGACGTCATCGCCGCGAAAAAAGGAATCGATCTCATGCTGGTAGGAGTGGGGATGAACGGCCACATTGGCTTCAACGAGCCGGGAACGCCCGCGGACTCGTACTCGCATGTCGTCGACCTCGATTCGACCACCCAATCGGTGGGACAAAAATACTTCGCGCAGGCCACGACGCTGAGGCAAGGAATCACCCTGGGGCTGAAACATTTTCTCGAAAGCGGAAGAGCCGTTCTGATGGCAGGCGGAAAGAAGAAGGCCGAGGTCATCCGGGAGGCGCTGGAAGGTCCAGTCACACCCCGCATGCCGGCCAGCATCATCCGCCGCCACCCCAACGGTATCGCTATACTGGATCAGGAAGCCGCCTCCGGGCTCACCGTATAAGGTATAAGGTATAAGGTATAAGGTATAAGGTATAAGGTATAAGGTATAAGTTATATGGTTTGATCATTCACAGCCTAACGACTCTATACCTATACAAAACCTCATTACCATAACCCCTATATCCGTATATCCATATATCCCTATATCCATATATCCCTATATCCGTATATCCCTATATCCGTATATCCCTATATCCGTATATCCGTATATCCGTATATCCCTATATCCGTATATCCGTATATCCCTATATCCGTATATCCGTATATCCGTATATCCCTATATCCATATATCCGTGTACCCCT
>DASVOT010000115.1:0-9454 GCA_036383235.1 Chryseosolibacter sp. | reverse complement strand
TCCGGATATTGGCGGCGTCCATGGTCTTGACCCACTGCGCTACCTCCTCATCCGTTTTCGCATAATCGTGCGAATGCATATCAATGGCCCCGAACTTTGCCTTCGGAACCGGATTGACGGGGATGCGGTAGATGGATCGGGGCCTGAAATTTCTGAGCTTGATGTCCGGGGCTTCCTGCGCCTGGCAATCAACGATCGCGGAGACAAAAAAGAATAAAAGGGCAATGTGGCGAGTCGTCATTTTCATTTTTTCAAAGTAATGATCCTGGAGTAACAGGACTTGTTATTCACGGCGCGCCGGCTTGCAGCCAGGGACACCGTTGCAGATATAAACCCGGCATTTAACCATAAGAGGCTGCCAGGGGTGACAGCCTCTTATTGTTAAACGTCAGACATCATGGCGGGGAAGTCCCCGGGCCATCGGACTATTTTGCGTCCCACCAGAGGTGCGTGCTGTTTTTGTCGCCGCCCTTACCCGCGATCTCGGGAAGCGCGACCGCATCCTTCACAGCCGATGAGTTCGTGGTGTATTCGCTGGTCACGAAGATCAGCCTTCGCATGATCGCATTCTTCGGAACATCTACGTTGTCCGAGTTCAGGCGGTCGTAGAGCTTGGGATAACCCGTTCTTCTCAGCTCAGTCCATGCTTCCCATCCATCGGGATAGAGCGCAATCCACTTCTGCGTGATGATCTGCTCGAGCTTCCGTTCCGCCGATCCTGCCGCGTCAAACGCCACGGGTATGTCGGAAGTCGGAGGTGTGTTGTACACATCAAGCACCGCGGCCGGTGTGCTCGTGCTGGCAATATAGGCAGCAATCTCGCCTGCCGTGGCTGCGGTTCGCTCCTTGAGCGACATCTCGATACCCTTGTTGTACAGCTCCTCAACGGTTCCGCCCATGGCCCATCCGGTCAGGGCGCCTTCCGCGCGGAGGAAATACACCTCAGCGGAGCACATCACGCGCATCGGCGCGCCGGCTGCGGGACCACCCCTTCCATCGTTGAGGTAGAGGGGGGCCATATCGGAGTGCTGGGGATTCAATACCGGGCCGTTGATGTCGACTTTCGCCAGTCCATTGCGCAAACCTTCGTAAGGGAAACCATCGCCATCGTCATCGCCGTCAACGGCAGGGCTAAAGTATTCTCCCGCGCGTGGGTCATCGTATCCCTTCAATACACTTTCCATGGCAGCGCTCATTCTGAATTCTCCCCAGTCGGTGATCGTCCAGTAAGGATTCCTGGAGTTGATGGTGGGCGTCAGCATGGCATTGTCGTCATTGGAAACCATCACGCCGTCGGAAACCGCTTTTTCTGCCTGAGTCTTTGCCAGCGCGGCATCCACATATTTCACGCGCATGGCCAGGCGGAGGCGAAGCGAGTTGGCAAAAACAAGCCATTTATCCACGCTTCCGTTGAAGATCTGGTCGTGGCTCGGGAAGACGGACTTGCCCGCATACTGTTTTAACACCGTCGTGGCTTCGTCCAATGTGACAAAGAAGCTGCGGTAGATCTCTTCCTGCGAATCATAGGGAACCACGCTCTTCTGGTTTCCGAACTGCGAGTACACAATGGGACCCCAGTAATCGGTGATGCGGTGGTACGCTTCCACCTTCCAGATTTTCACGATCGCATTTTCCAGGGGCATTTCATGTTCGGCCGTATAATCCTCGACAAACTTGATCTGCGGAGCTGCCATCTGATAGAACGAGGTCCAGGCTGCGTCACTCCATCCGCCGACCTGCGTATAGCGGTCGGAGTCGAAGTTTACCTGTGTCGTCGCAAAATACTGGCAATAGAGATCGGCGAAAAGGCTCTGCGCGATCTGAAACCGCCAGTGCTCTCCGTAAAGACCGTGATACTGCGACTGGGCAAAAGCGGGACCAACCATGGAGGCGTCGAGGCTCGATGCCACGAGCGCATCCGGTCTGGTGTTCAGCTCCTCAAAGTCGCCGGTGCAACTGTTGAAGACAGCCGCAAACGCAAGAAGAGCAATGGAATATTTTGAGAACTTAATATTCATGGAGTTACAAATGTTAAGAGTTAAAAACCAAGGTTGAGGTTAAATCCATATGACCGGCTCGTCGGAGGGCCGAACGAATCAAAACCAGCAGCCTCTTTTCCGGTTCCCACAAAAACATCGGGATCGATGTTGTTGGCTTTATTGGAAAGGAAAAACAGGTTCCTTCCCACAATCGAGAGACTGACGGAACGGAACGGTGTGCGCGAGATCAACGCTGCCGGCAATGAATAGCCCAGCACGGCTTCCCTCATGCGGATGTTGGACGCATCTTCTACAAAGACCTCTCCTGCCGGAGCGTTCCTTCCACCCATTTTCACCCAGAACTGCTCTGCCTTGATCGGGATGTTGTTCGGTGTTCCATCGTCGAGAACGGCAGTCTCATTGCTCCAGAAGTTGTCTCCGAAGACAAGTCCGCCCTCGCGACCCTGAAGGGTTTCTTCCGTCACACCGTCGGCGTAAATGATGGCGTTCGTGAGCGAGGAAAGCGTTCCGCCCTGGCGGATATCGATCAGGAAATTAAACCTGAAATTTTTGTAAGTAAATGAATTGCGGACACCACCGAGCCAGTCGGGGTTAAAGTTCGCTACATTGACCGTGAACCCGGGAGTGATCCTCGGCACACCGTCGGCACCCACAATCACCCTGCCCTGCGAATCCCTCAGGAAACCCCGTGAGTACACAGAACCAAAGGGCTCACCCTCCTGGATAATAAACCTCCGCAGGAAGTCTCCTCCGAGGTTCAGCTTGGCGGGACTTCCGTCAGCGGGGCGAAGCTCGGGTGCGATTTCCTTCACGAGACTCTTGTTGGTGGCAAAGTTCAAAGTCAGATCCCACTTGAAATCACCGGCGATGACGGGAGTGGCATCCAACACCACCTCAATTCCCTTGTTCTCAACATCTCCGCCATTGATGAACTTCTGCGAAGCGCCCGAGCCGGTGGGAAGGCTCACGCTGAAAAGCTGGTCGACCGAGTTGGTCTTGTAGTACGTGAAGTCAATCCCCAACCGGTTGTCGATAAACCGGAGGTCGGCACCCACCTCAATGGATTTTGTTCTTTCAGGCCTCAGGTCCGCGGCCGGAAGCGTGGGACTTAAAGAAATGTACCCGTTCTTGCCACCCGCCGTGAACGACGCCGTCCTTGATAGCTGAAAAGGCGCCGTGTCATTGCCAACTTCCGCGTAAGACGCCCTTACCTTGGCAAACGAGATCGCCCTCGGCAGGTCCGTCAACTCGGAAACAACCGCGTTCAGACCCACTGACGGATAAAAGAAAGACCAGTTATCCCTCGGCAGCGTTGAGCTCCAGTCGTTGCGCGCGGTCAGGTCGAGGAAGATCGCATTCTTGTACCCAACCTGGGCAAATCCGTACAACGAGTTCACGTCCTTGGGAGAACCTACGCCATACGTCGAAACCACCTGCTGCGTGTTGCTGAGAGCGAAATAGTTGGGAAGGGTCAGCGACGTTCCGGTGTTCGAATCCAGCGAAGTGTTGCGTTGCTTTCTTGAGTTTCCTCCCACATTCACGTTGAATGAAAAATTCTCATTGAGAGTCTTGTTGTAAGAGAGCAAGAAGTCGTTGTTCCACTCCATCGCTTCCGAACGGCCCTCATAGAAGCGGCCAAACTGGGCAAAGATGTAGCTGTCGGCGTAATACTTCGTCTCGCTCATCCCAAAACCTCTGTCAATGGCCGACCTTACCATCACGCTCAACTCTTTGGTGACCTCATATCGCAGCGATGAGAACGCAATGACGCGGTCGGATCCGTTCTTTCTCTGGTTGCGGTTGATCGTCCAGTAAGGGTTGGCTCCACCGTTCGAACCAGGATTCCAGTAATTCTGCCTGATCTGGTTATCGGCGTTGAGAAAATCGAAATCTTCGATGTCGCGGGTCCTGATATTCCTCGGGATGCGGTAAATGTGGCGATTCGGATTGGAGAAATCCTCGCCCTGGCTCAACTGGTTTTCAATGTCTTCATGGATGAAGTTGATCTTCGTATCCAGGAAGAGTTTGTTGCTCAGCTTGTTTGAAAACCGCACGTTCACATTGTGACGCGTCAGATCGTTGGTGGGAACGACACCGGAAGCGTCGGTATAGGTGTAGGAGAAAAAGGTCTGATTCGTTTCATTCCCGGCGCTGATGGCAAGACTGGTTGCAAAATTATGACCAGTCTGGAAAAAATCCCTTACGTTATTGGGCTGAGGGCTGTACGGGTACTGATCCTCGGTGCGGTTCGGATCCGGCGACCAGTGTGCAACCATTTGACCGTCCATTTTTGGACCCCACGAAAACTCGGATGTGGGTGAGTAGGTTCCGCCGCTCCCCTGACCGTATACGTTCTGGTAGTTTGTCAGGAGCACGGGGTCTTCCATCATGTAGGTGTTATTCAGGTCGACGGTGAATCCTTTTCCACCGGCCTTGCCTTTTTTCGTTGTCACGACGATCACACCATTGTTGGCGCGGCTTCCATAGAGCGCCGCCGCATTCGGGCCTTTCAAAACGGTGATGCTTTCCACATCATCGGGAGCGATGTCGGAGATGTCACCCATGATGGGAACACCGTCTACGATATAGATCGGCTGGCTGTCTCCAAAGATCGACCGGTTGCCCCTCAGGATTACGCGGGTGGGAGCGCCAACGCCACTGCCCGCGCGGTTGATCGAGATACCGGCCACCTTTCCGGAAAGAGAATTGACGATATTCAGCTCGCGGGCTTCCGATAGCTCCTGAGTTTTCACTTCCTGCACCGAGTACGTAAGGGCTTTTTTCTCGCGCTCGATACCAAGCGCTGTGACCACCACCTCGGTTAATTCAGAGATCTGCTCCTGCAGCTGCACATCAATGGTCGTGCGGCCTCCCACAGTCACTTCCTGGGTCGTAAAACCGATAAAGGAGAAGACCAGCACTGCATCGCTGCCAGGCACGTTGATCGAAAACCTGCCGTCCGCATCTGTCGATGTACCGGCCGTGGTTCCCTTGACTAAAACGGAGACGCCCGGCAGGCCCGCTCCGTCGACTGCTGATGTCACTTTTCCCGACACGGCCTGCTGCGCCATAAGTGGACAGCAGGCTGTCAGCAAAAGGATCAGACATCCTAGTAAACGTTTTTTCATTGGCTTTTTTTGGGTTTGGTAAATAATGATTTTGATAAAGTGGGAAAAATCAGAACATCGTTCTGATGCATTTCTCAGCTAAATCTATCCGAACGGCCGCTGAAAAGCAAGAAAAATTTGGAAATGTACCCGGGCACACGCAATTTGTGCTCGGGAACGCATAGAATGCCATTTTTTATTTGTCCCGAAAAAACACGTTCTTTTGACGATGAATCCCAGGAACATCAGGATCAAAGACATCGCCCGGCTGGCCGGTGTCTCTAAAGGTACCGTCGACCGGGTCCTGCACAAACGCGGCCGGGTATCGCAGGAATCCCTGCAAAAGGTCATGAAAGTACTGGAGGAGATCGACTACAAGCCCAACCTGATCGCCCGGACGCTGAGCTCCAGCAAGAACCACAGGATCATCGCCTTGCTGCCCAGCGCTTCATCCGACGCCTACTGGGCCCAGACCGAGGAGGGCATACGCGAAGCGGAAATGGAATGGTCACCTTATGGCGTCAGCATCAAGGTGCTCTCTTTCGACCAGTACAATAAGGAATCCTTCAAGGAAAAAGCCAATGAGGCTTTTGAAGATAAACCCGACGGCATCATCACGGCTCCTATCTTCTACCATGAGGCCCTCTTGTTTTTCGAGCTCCTGAAAAACGCGGGCATTCCCTATGTGTTGTTCAACACACACATTCCCGAAGGCAAGCCCCTCAGCTTTATCGGAACCGATACTTTTAACAGCGGGAAGGTAGGCGCCGAGCTCATGTACCTCGGTCAGCATGAAGGAGGCAAGCTGGCCGTTATGCACCTGGATGAAGACATCAACAACTCGGTCCACCTGCTCGACAAAGAGAGAGGTTTCCGGGAATACTTTAAAAACAGGAATACCCTGCCGTTCAAGATCAGTGAGTTCAGCCTGCAACCGGACAAACCTGATTTCGAGGCACGGCTCAACCGGGTACTGAACGACCCGGAATTGAAGGGAATTTTCGTAAGCACTTCCAAAGGAACCTCCGTTGTAGCTTCCTATCTGGCAAAGAAAGGCAAAAACAATGTCCGGCTTATCGGATACGATATCATTGACGAAAACCTGAAACACCTCAGGACGGGAATCATCGATTTCCTGATCAATCAGAATCCAAAACGACAGGCTTTCCTGGGGATCAGTCACCTGGTAAACTATCTGATCTTCAAAAAGAAAGCGCCGGAAACGGACTTGTTCCCGCTCGAGGTGATCACCCAGCAGAACGTCGACTCGTATCTTAATTCCCGCCTCCATTGACGCAGCGCGCAAACAACCCGTCGGCAGACGATCCCGCCTCCGCTGACCGGAAATGGTCGTGCCTGCGGTTTTGGAAGAAGTGAGCCACCAAATGAATATAGAGTGAGCAATGAGTTTCAGGCAGCTTTGCATCCGGTCTACCGGTCATCAATTATTAAGCGACGTCCCCGAACACACCTGTTTTATTTGATCTTATTTTTAATGATCTTCCCACAAACAATGCAGAAATGCGACCAGCCTCCCTATATCGGTATACATTGATGCTTTCACTCCTGCTGTGCGCGACCGGCGTGTTCCTTGTTTACCGGAATGCGGTCACGCTTTCAAGCGTTTTTCTCATCAGCGGCCTGGCCATCATGGCGGTATCCTTCCAGGGTTACGAAAAATTGCGCGGGTTCTCTTACACCTTCTGGATTCTCACGGGCGTGACCTTTTCGCTTTACCATCCTGACTACTTCACAGGCATCGGCGATTTCTCCTTCAAATCGCTGATCGTTCCGCTTCTTCAGCTTATCATGTTCGGGGTGGGCACCACCATGGGGTATAAGGATTTCGAAGGGGTCATCCGCACTCCCAAAGCCGTCATCATTGGCATTGTCTGCCAGTTCACGATCATGCCCCTGGTCGGCTTTACCATCGCGCACACCTTTAACTTTCCGCCGGAGATTTCCGCCGGCATCATTCTGATCGGCTGCGTGCCGAGCGGGCTGGCTTCCAACGTCATGTCTTATATTGCCAACGCCAACGTGGCCCTTTCGATTACCCTCACCGCCATTGCCACGTTGCTGGCACCGGTGCTGACGCCATTCCTCATGAAGATGCTGGCAGGCCAGTTCGTGTCTGTCGACTTCCTTTCCATGATGATCGACATCATGCAGATTGTCATCCTTCCCATTTGCGCGGGACTCGTCTATAATTATTTCGTCGGCGGAAAATTCGCGTGGCTTGACCGGGCGATGCCGGTCGTCTCAATGGTATCCATCGCCGTGATCATCACCATTATCACCGCGGCCGGCAGGAACAGCCTCCTCGAGGTAGGACCCCTTCTCGTGCTCGCCGTGCTGATCCACAACCTCACCGGATTTTCGCTGGGATATATTTCCGGTAAACTATTCAGAATGGACGAGCGATCCTGCAGAACGATTGCCATCGAAGTCGGCCTTCAGAACGGAGGCCTTGCTTCAGGCCTGGCGCTGCAGATGGGCAAGGTCGCAACGGTAGGCCTGGCGCCTGCGATCTTCGGGCCCCTGATGAACGTCACCGGCTCGTCGCTCGCCACCTGGTGGCGGACCAAACCGACGGCAGACGCGGAGCGCAAGGGCGCGAAAAATGATTCCGGAACACCGGCGAAGAGCCCGATGACCTTATGAAAAACCCGATGTAAAAGAATAAATAAACCTGAACCCCATGAAGCTGTCCTTATTTCTGTTCACTCTTTTATTGACCTTGTCAGGTCAGGCGCAAACCATCGACCTGCTCATAAAAAACGGCCACGTGATCGATCCGAAAAACAAGATCGATGCAATCATGGATGTCGCCATCCAGGGGAACAAGATCCTGGAGGTGGGAAAAAACATCAATAAGGAAGCGAAACAGGTCATCGATGCGTCGGGGTTGTACGTCACTCCCGGCCTCATCGACCTGCATGGACACCATTTTTTTGGTACGCTTGAGAACCGCTATCTCAGCAACAGCTACACCGCCGTTCCTCCCGACGGGTTTACCCTTCGCGCCGGCGTGACCACGGCCTGCGACGCGGGCGGCGCGGGATGGCGCAACTTCGACACGTTCAAAGCCAACGTGATCAACCATTCCAAAACGCGCGTGTTCGCCTTCCTCAACATCGTCGGCTCCGGCATGAGCGGCGGCGCCTGGGAACAAAACCCCGCCGACATGGATCCGAAACTCGCAGCCATGACCGCCACGGCCAACAAGGAGTACATTGTGGGTATCAAACTGGCGCACTACGAAGGCGCGGAGTGGGCGCCTGCCGAACACGCCGCCGAAGCGGGACGACTCGCCGGCATCCCCGTGATGGTCGACTTCGGCCGCTCCGAGCCTCCCCTTTCCCTCCGCACGCTGCTGATGGAGAAACTCCGGCCCGGCGACATTCTCACCCACTGCTTCGGAGGCGTTCCGGGACGAGAGAAAGTGGTCGTCAACGGGAAGCTGCAATCCTGGGCCCTGGAAGCGCAGAAGCGCGGTATCATCTTCGACGTAGGCCACGGCGGCGGAAGCTTCCTCTGGGAGCAGGCGATCCCCGCCATCAGGCAGGGATTAAAACCCAACACCATCAGCACGGATCTTCACACGGGCAGCATGAACGGCGGCATGAAAGACATGTCAAACGTTATGTCGAAACTCTATAACATCGGCCTCTCCCTCAACGAGGTCATCGCTGCCTCCACCTGGTCGCCCGCACAAGCGATTAAAAAAACCGAGCTCGGCAACCTCAGCCCGGGATCGCTTGCCGATGTCGCCGTCTTCAGCGATCAAAGAGGAAAATTCGGATTCATCGTCGTCGATGGCGTCCGCCTGCCCGGCGACAAGAAACTCGTCTGCGAACTGACTGTGCTCGACGGCAAGGTCGTGTGGGATCTCAACAGACTGGCCGCCATACCCTATAAAAACAATTGATCACCTGCCATCAAGCCCTGCAAAAATGAAAATGCTTTCAAGGATGTTCCAGGTGAACACAGACCCGGGAGTCAGATACCTCAGCCGCGTCGTAGTCTTTCTCTTGGCGGCCGCGCTGATGAAATGCAGCAGCACCGGCGAGCTGCCCGCCGGCGAGGCCGACAACGGGGGACTTTTTCTACCGGATGGATTTGAGGCGGTGGTGGTGGTGGACAGCCTGAAAGGCCGCGCACGCCACATCGCCGTCAACGATAACGGAGATATTTATGTGAAGGCCCGGTTCCCCGCCGAAGGAGGCAACATCGCCCTGCGCGATACAACAGGCGACGGCAAGGCGGACATCATCCAGCCCTTCGGCGATTACAAGCGCGACGGAAGTTACGGTACGGCTATGCGGATCTACAACGGATACCTGT
>DASVOT010000114.1:0-8153 GCA_036383235.1 Chryseosolibacter sp. | reverse complement strand
CATGAAGCGCGACGTGAAGGAATTGCATCGCATCATGACCGGGGCCAACCACATCCGGAAAGTGCTGGAAGGGCTCGACGTAAAACAAAAACCGAATCAGTTAGTAGAAAATAAAAGCTAAAAACCCGAGACGTCGCCGCTGACCGGAACCTTGCCGGGGCGGGACACATCATCCACTAAAAACAACAACTTGAAAATGAAAAAGGTATTGCAACACGACTCCATCACCACATGGTTCCCGGCCGATAAGAAGCCGTTCATTATCAGCGGTCCGTGCAGCGCGGAGACGGAAGAACAAATGGTGGCCACGGCGAAACAAATTGCGGCGACAGGAAAAGTCCATGCCTTGCGCGCCGGTATCTGGAAACCGCGCACGCGGCCCGGCCAATACGAGGGAGCCGGAGCAGAAGGCCTTAAGTGGCTGATTCAGGCCAAGAAGGAAACGGGACTTCCTGTTACGACGGAAGTGGCGAATGCCGCGCACGTTGAGGCCTGCCTTAAGGCTGGCGTCGACATCCTCTGGGTAGGCGCGCGAACAACGGTGAATCCATTCTCCGTGCAGGAAGTGGCCGACGCGCTGAAGGGCGTGGATATTCCGGTGATGGTGAAGAACCCCGTCAACCCGGACCTGGAATTGTGGATCGGAGCGCTCGAGCGCCTGAACAAAGCAGGGATCACCAAGCTCGCAGCCATTCACCGGGGATTCTCTTCCTCCGAAAAAGGTCCTTTCAGGAATGCCCCCCTCTGGGACATGCCGATCGAATTGAAAACAAGGATACCCGATCTCGATATCATCTGCGACCCGAGCCATATCTCCGGTAACCGCGAGCTCATCGGGCTCATCTCTCAAAAGGCGCTTGACCTCGACATGGTGGGGCTCATGATTGAAAGCCACATCAACCCGGATGCCGCATGGAGCGATGCCAAACAACAAGTGACACCCGCCGCCTTGTCAAAAATCATCGACAGCCTCGTGGCGCGCAGCGCTTCATCCGATAACAAAACGTTCAAGGATACCCTCAGCATCCTGCGCGAGCAAATCGACTTTCTCGACGATGAGATCATGCAGAAACTCGCGGCCCGGATGAAGATCAGTGAAAAGATCGGTCAGTATAAAAAGGAAAACAACGTCACCATCCTTCAGGTCACCCGCTGGGAAGAGATCATTCAGACCCGCATTGCCCTGGGCAAAGCCATGGGGCTCAACGAGGAGTTCACCCATGACCTGCTGAAACTCATTCACCATGAATCGATCCAGGTTCAGACCCGCGTTATGAATAAAATCGAAGCAAGGGTCTGATAGCACCGGCGGATTCCATCCGCCATTACTTTTAATTATGCGAACGTACCTCGGCATCGAAATTGGTGGAACAAAACTTCAGCTCGTGGTGGGCACCGAAGAGGCTGAAATCATCGAACGTCACCGGTTTATGGTTGACGGGGAGCAGGGAGCGAAAGGAATAAAAAAACAGATCAGGCAGGCGCTGGATAAAACACGCCTGCATTCGGTGGCCGCCATCGGCATCGGGTTCGGTGGCCCGGTGGATTTCAGCACGGGGAAGATTTTCACTTCCTATCAGGTCTCCGGCTGGGGCGACTTCATCATGCAGGATTGGCTGGAGAAGGAAGCCGGTATTCCGGTGTGGATCGATAATGATGCCAACGTCGCCGCCTTCGGAGAGTCGCTGTACGGAGCCGGTAAAGACTTTGCAAAAGTCTTCTACATCACCATGGGCAGCGGTGTGGGCGCCGGGCTGGTGTTGGGCCGTGAGATCTACCACGGCGCCAGGTGCACGGAAGCGGAATTCGGCCATATCCGGCTGGACAAAGAGGGAAGGACGGTCGAGTCCTCCTGCTCCGGCTGGGCCGTGGATGAAAAGATCCGGCGTTACGCCTTTAATAATCCAGGCAGCCTGCTGAGCGAATTGACCAACGGCTATTCGCGGGGCGAGGCCCGCGCCCTGGGTGATGCCCTCAAAGCAGGCGACAAAGCCGCACGCGAAATCCTCGAACAAACGGCGGATGATTTCTCCTTCGCCCTGTCACACGCCGTTCACCTGCTCAATCCGGACACCGTCATCATCGGTGGCGGGCTCTCCCTCGTCGGAGAAACACTTCGCATCCTCATCGAAAAAAAACTGACCGGCTACCTGATGGACGTTCTGCGACCAGGCCCCGTGATCCAGTTGTCCACACTCAGGGAAGACGCCGTCCCCGTCGGCGCATTGTGCCTCGCGATCAACAAACTAAATTCATGAAAAATTTTTTCTCCGACTATGTCGCCAAACAGAAGCAAACGCTTGATACCATTCCGCTGGAAAGCGTAGCCGCCGTGGTCAATGTTTTTAAAGAAGCGCTGGAGAATGATCGGCAGATCTTTGTCTTTGGAAACGGAGGAAGCGCGGCGAATGCCTCGCATTTTGTTACCGACCTGGGCAAAGGTTCGTCTGACAAAACCTGGAAGCGGTTTCGCTGCCTGTCCCTGAATGACAACACACCGTGGATCACCGCCCTGGGAAATGATTACGCCTATGAGGACGTCTTCACACGACAATTGATGAATTTTTGCCGGCCAGGGGATATCATTTTTGTGATGAGCGTCAGCGGCAACTCACCCAACCTCGTGAACGCTGCGGCATGGGCAAAGGAAAACAAAGTCCGCGTTATTGCGCTGGCAGGCGGGAAAAAAGGAAAGCTTGCAGAACTGGCGGACATCGCCCTCGTGGTCGACGATGTGCATTATGGAAGGGTGGAGGATGCACACATGGGTATCTGCCACATGATCGCCTATGCATTCATGGAATTGACGGCACTTCAAAAAAAATGACGAAAAAGCGGTTTGCGGTCGCGCTCGCGTGAAACGACCCGCCCGTGCCCGGGAACTCCACCCTTTCGCAAATCGCCTAAAACGCATTTAATCAGCGGGTTTTTCTTACCTCGTCATCCTTACGTGCGGCACTTTTCTTAGTTTTAGGGTTAAAACCTTCCATATGATCCGTTACCTCTCCTGTGCCTTCCTTGTCTGTTTTGTCAGCCATTCTTTTTCTCAAAAGATCCCGCTAATCAATTCGGCGGAGGTGATCGAACGGGGCAAGGTCCTCTATGATTCAGGTAAATATGAGGAGGCGATAAAAGAATTCAACAAGGTGCCCGAGCGCGATACGAATTACGTCCTCATGCTCACCGAGGCGGCCCTGGCCTATATGGGCGCGGAAAAATACGACGAGGTTCTTTCAATCTGCGAAAAAGGCCTTTCGAAACCATCGGCGTATGCGCGCTATTTTGTGAGGAACCGCGCAATCGCCGAAGACAAAAAAGGGAATCTTGACCGATCGATCCACCTTTTCGAGGAAGGCATCCGGAAATATCCCTCAGACTATGTGTTGCTGTATAACATGGGTATTACCTGCTACAACAGCAAGCAGTATGAACGAGCTGCGGACATTTTTTTCCGGGTCCTGACGATCAATCCGTTTCACGCGGGTAGCCACCTTAACCTCGGGAGAATGTCTATCGGCCAGGGGCGAAAAGTGCATGCCATGCTTTCGCTCGGCATGTATCTCAGCATCAGCAATACAGACAACGCCCGCCTGGTGTCCCTGAATAACCTGCTGGACAATCAGCTGACGGATGAAGGATCGATCCCTGTTTTCGGGACGAACGCGCCCGAGAAGCTCGACCAGATCGTCAGGGCGAAGATCGCCATGGACAAGAACTTCAAATCCGCTTTCACGGTTGATGCCGCCGTGGTCCGCCAGTTCGAATTGTTCTTCCAGCAGCTCAATACCATTCCCGAAGATACCGACGACCCCTGGATAAAAGTTTATCTGCCCATCTACAAGTATATAGCCGAACACGATCTGGTCGAACCCTTCATCTATCACCTGCTTTCGTCATCGTCAAATACGACCGTAAAAAAGTGGATTGCAAAGAATGGAAAAGTCCTGAAAGCATACTTTGAATCGGTGAGCGGCATCATCAAGAAACATCGCGAGATATGGTCGCTGGAAGTGCCGGGCATAAAAGTGCCCGTGCAGGCCTGGTACGATGACAACACCAACCTGGATGGGCTGGGCACCTACACCGACGATCTGCATAAGGGACACTGGATCTTCTTTCATAACAATAGCGAAAAGTCCGCGGAAGGAGACTATGATGACGCCGGCAAGAAGAAAGGGGTATGGAAATATTATAACAATGACGGCACCGTTAAAAGTATCGAGGATTATTCCACCGGAGAGGTGACGGTGTATTATCCCGACGGCGCAACGCGCGAACATTTTTATTTGAAAGACGGAGAGATCCACGGGGACGTTGAATTATTTCACCCCTGCGGTCCTCTGAAGGAAAAACTGGTTTACCGCGATGGAAAACGCCACGGAAATGGTCAAAAATTTTACCCGTCCGGAAAAGTTGAAAAGCAATACAGTTATGCCGATGGCAAAACTGACGGCGAGTTCCGGACCTTCTATCCAGACGGCCAGCCGGAATCCATATCCAATTACAAGGCGGATCTGCTGGACGGGCCTTATCAGTCTTTTTATGCCAACAAAAAGCCGGAATCGGAAGGAAAGTACCTAAACGACCTGATGGTTGGATCCTGGGTGCATTATTATCCGAATGGCAAGATGAAGAGGAAAGGGGACTACGACGAAAAGGGTCATCCCGTGGGTGAATGGTTGTACTATGATCAGGATGGACACCTGGTGGAGAAGAGACAGTTTGACGAGGAGGGCAGGCTGAACGGGCCGAACACGTTCTACTACAATGACAAAGTCTATAATATCGATACGTACAAGAAAGATGTGATCGTCGCCGCTGTTTTTTACGACCGCGACGGAAAGGAATATTCAAAGAGCGGAAGCAACGACGGTACGTTCGCCATCCGTAATTACTTTCCGACCGGCCAGCTTCAGTCGGAGGGCAGTTTCAGAAAAGGAAAACGCAACGGGACCTGGAAATATTACAACCGCTATGGCAGGCTGGTGAGCAACTACCAGTATGAGGACGGCAATCTTCAAGGAAAGTCCACCGAATTTTACCCGTCGGGCGAAACAAAATACCTCCTGGAATACAAAGACAATGAGCTCCACGGTTATTTCCAGGAGCTGTACCGAAATGGCCAGGTGAAGCAGGAGGGATGGTTTCAAAAAGGAAAACGCGAGCAGCAATGGTTTACCTATTATCCCGATGGTACACTGGAGACGGATTCCTATTACCTGTTGGATGATCTGCGCGGCCCCTACTACAGTTATTCGTTGGATGGAAAACTCCAATCCGTTTATACGTATGAAGACAACCTCGTCGCCGACGTGAAGACCTACGATGCCAGGGGCAATACCCTGACAGCCAGAACTGCCAATGGTCATGCCGTTGTATATGAAGAGAAATATCCGAATAAAAAGCTCCGGTCCCGGTCGGAGTTCCTTTGCGGCAAGTATGCGAATGACTTCGTCAAACGGTATCCGGACGGCACGCTGTATTACAGCTACACGTTCATCGATGGAAAGAAATACGGAAAGTACACGTCCAACCACGTCGATGGCACGCCGGCCACGGAGGGGAGCTATGTGAACGACCTGAAAGAAGGCCTGTGGAAAAGCTACCATTCCAACGGACAGGTCAGCCAGTCCGGCAGGAATATCAACGGGCAAAGCGACAGCGTTTGGAACTTTTATTATCCGGACGGAAAGATCAGTTCGTACCTTAACTACCGCAACGATGAGTTGCACGGCGTATGCCGCTATTTTTCACCCGAAGGCGAGCCGATGCTGGAAAAAATGTTTCTGAACGGTGACCTTATAGCCTACCGGATCATTTATGGGAATACGGAGAGCGCGCCCTGGCAGGATTTTTCCGGAACGACGACCCTTTCCATTAAAAATGCGGGTGGAAAGCTCATCTACGAAGAAACTTACAAGGACGGTTTGCGGCACGGCGCAAAAAAAGTATATTTTAATAACGGCAACCTGCAGGAGGAATATCACTATGATATGGGTGATTTTGAGGGGCCTTATACCCTTTACTATCGCGATGGAAAGGTGAGATCTCGGGGCACCTACAACGACGATGTCCTGGAGGGCAAGCTCGAAACGTTTCGTCCGGATGGAAGCCCTGAGAAAGCTGAGGAGTATCGCATGGGCTCACGCCACGGGAAGGCCGTTTATTATTTGAAGGGAAATGTTCGCAAAGAGTATACGTTCCGCGACGAAGTTATTGAATGATCTATGAGTAAATTCATCAGTATTCTGGTATGCGCCCTTTGTGCCGATCTTGCGCTTTACGGCCAGGGCAATCAACTGTGGGGCGATTTGAAAAAGCAATATCCGGACGAGCCGGCAGTTTCTATCGACCGCTCGGAGGTGCTCAACCTGTCGGTGGAGGGCGATTCGTTAAAGGCCTTCAGCGATGTGTCGGAAGATATCATGCACCTGAAAGAACAAACCGAAGCCTATTCGGGCAGAAAAGTGTATGGTTCGCATTTTACCCAGGTGGCTGACCTGAAGGCGAAGACCCTTGTCTGGGACAAGAACCGGTATCATGAAATCGGGGTTTCGGATTTCAAGAAAAACAGCGACCGCGACCGCGGTGTCTTTTACGATGACTCCTACTATTACACGTTCGATTTCCCGTCCGTCGCCTCGCGCAACAGGACGCAACTCGCCTACCGCGAGCTGCAAAAAGATCCGCGGTTCCTGTCGGGTTTTGTCTTTGTGAGCTACCTGCCGGAAGCGAAAACAAGCTATACCATCAAGACCACCCGCGACGTGGAACTGGTGTATGAGGTGCTCAACGACGAAAAAAATATGATCAAATTCAGGAAAACGGAGAAGGGAAAAAATGTGATCTATGAGTGGACCGCGGAAAATGTGCCGTCGGTCAGGAATGAGGACGACGCGCCACCCATCCAGTATTTCGCGCCTCACCTGGTGTGCTATGTGAAGTCCTATCAGGCAAACGGTAAAAAAATTAACGTTCTGTCGGGGATCGACGATCTTTATCGCTGGTATTACGGATTTGTCAAAGACCTCAATAAAGAAGTCTCTCCTGAATTGACACGTATCGTCGGCGACATCAAAAAAAACAGCCACAGCGAGCTTGAACTCGTCAGGAATATTTTCTACTGGGTGCAGGACAACATCCAGTACATCGCGTTTGAACAGGGCATGCGGGGCCTTATTCCTCACAACGGTGCCTATACATGCGAGAAACGGTACGGCGACTGCAAGGATATGGCGAACCTGATTGTGAACATGCTGCAGATGACGGGTGTGAAAGCGTATCACACCTGGATCGGCACGCGCGACCTTCCCTACCGCTACAGCAAGCTGCCAACCCCCATGGTCGATAATCACATGATCGCCACGTACATTTCCGACAACGGTGAATATTATTTCCTGGACGGCACCAGCGATTACACACCCTTTGGCTATCCGTCTTCCATGATCCAGGGCAAAGAGGCGCTGATCGCAAAAGGACCCGACACCTTCGAGATCCGGGAAGTGCCGGTGCTGCCGAAGGAGAAAAACTTCATGACAGACTCCATGACCATCACGCTGGAGAACAACGAGATATCCGGCCGGGGAGTCAGCACCCTGACGGGATATCCAAAAGTTTTCGGCGGGTATGAGATGGACCGCGCCGAGCAGGACGACGTTAGGAAATACGCCACCAGGCTGTTAGGCAAAGGCAGCAATAAATTCTTTCTGGACGATTACAAGGTCACCCATCTTTCCGATCACGACCTGCCCACCCGGCTGGAGTATTCGTTCCGGATACTCGATTATTTTCAGACCGTCGATGACGAGATCTATATCAACCTGAACCTGAACAAGCAGTTCTACAACACGTTTATCAATACCGAAACGAGAAAGGCGCCGCGCAAGTCGGAATACAAGTATATCCAGTACGAGACGATCTCCATGAAAATCCCCGACGGCTACGAGGTGGAATACCTTCCTGAGAACGCGAAACAGGATGGCCCGCTCCTTGGCTATGATATCCGCTACGAACGCAAAGGCGGCAACATCCTGTTCTCGAAAAAGTTTTACCTCGATTACCTGCTGCTCGGGCCGGACCAGTTCCAGGACTGGAACGCGGCTGTCAAACAGGTCAGCGAAGCCTACAAAGAATCCATTATCCTCAAAAAAGTA
>DASVOT010000113.1:0-4920 GCA_036383235.1 Chryseosolibacter sp. | reverse complement strand
AGTGGCAGGCTGATATCCGCCGCGGAAAACTACCGCGAACAGCACGCGGGCATTTTTGAAAAGATCGGCGCCGCGGCCAAAACCTCGAAGACTCCCGTGCTCGGGATCACCGGCACCGGCGGCTCGGGAAAATCCTCGATGATCGATGAGATCGTCAGGAGATTTCTCATCGATTTCAAAGACAAGACCATCGGCATCCTCTCCGTGGATCCTTCGAAGCGCAAAACTGGCGGCGCCCTGCTCGGCGACCGCATCCGCATGAATGCCATCAACAACCCCCGCGTATACATGCGCTCGCTCGCCACCCGCCAGAGCAACCTCGCCCTGTCCGCGCACGTGAAGGAAGCCGTGCAGGTGCTCAAGGCGGCTTCGTTTGACCTGATCATTTTGGAGACGTCGGGCATCGGACAAAGCGATACCGAAATACTGGATTTCAGCGACGTGTCACTGTACGTGATGACACCCGAATATGGCGCGGCGACGCAACTGGAAAAGATCGACATGCTCGACTTCGCCGACATCATCGCGCTGAACAAATTCGATAAGCGCGGCGCCCCCGACGCGCTCCGCGATGTAAAGAAACAATATCAGCGAAACCACCAGCGCTGGACCAGTCCGGTTGACGAGATGCCGGTATTCGGAACGATCGCCTCCCAATTCAATGACCCCGGCACCAATCAATTGTATAAAAAGCTCATGGAGACGCTGGTCGCGAAATCGGGCGCGCGCCTGGAATCACATTTCCGGATCACGGATGAGATGTCTGAGAAGGTTTTTGTCATCCCTCCTCACCGCACCCGGTACCTGAGCGAAATCTCCCACAGTAACCGGGAATACGACAAGTGGGCCAACGAGCAGCGCGACATTTCCCAAAAAATGTACGGCCTTCGCACAGCGATCGGGTCGCTGAAAAGCTCCGCGCGAAACGACAAAGACGGCCTCCTCCGCGCCCTCGAGGAAGAATACGAAAAATTGAAGCTCAGCCTTGATCCGAAGAATCTGAAGACCATAGAAGGATGGGACAACAAGCGAAACCTGTATCGCGAGCACCTCTTCAAATTCAAGGTGAGGAACAAGGAAATCGCCATCCAGACGCATTCCGAATCACTCTCGCACACGTCGATTCCGAAGATCGCGCTGCCGCGTTATGAAGCATGGGGCGATCTGCTTTACTGGTCGCTGCAGGAGAACGTGCCCGGAGAATTTCCGTACACGGCGGGAATCTATCCCTTCAAGCGCGAGGGCGAAGACCCGACCAGGATGTTTGCAGGCGAAGGCGGGCCCGAACGAACGAACAGGCGTTTTCATTACGTCAGCCTCGCCACGCCGGCCAAACGCCTTTCCACCGCATTCGATTCGGTCACCCTCTACGGACATGATCCGGATTACCGGCCCGACATTTACGGCAAGATCGGCAACTCCGGCGTGAGCGTCTGCTGCCTGGATGATGCCAAAAAACTTTACAGCGGATTTAACCTGGCGGATCCGCGGACATCCGTATCGATGACCATCAACGGCCCAGCGCCGATGCTCCTCGGCTATTTCATGAACGCGGCCATCGACCAGCAATGCGAGCTGTACATCCGCGCAAACGGGATGGAGGCTGAAGTGAAGAACAAAATCGACGCGCTCTACCGGGACGCAGTACGACCCTCGTACCAGGGCGAGCTGCCGGAAGGCAACGACGGACTCGGGCTCATGTTACTGGGAGTGACGGGCGACCAGGTGCTGCCCGCCGACGTCTATGAAAAAATAAAGGAATCGACGCTCTGGCAGGCTCGGGGAACCGTGCAGGCGGATATCCTGAAAGAAGACCAGGCGCAAAACACCTGCATTTTCTCCACCGAGTTCGCGCTGCGGCTGATGGGCGACGTGCAGCAGTATTTCATCGACCACGACATCCGGAATTTTTACTCGGTCTCGATCTCAGGCTATCACATCGCGGAAGCCGGCGCCAACCCGATCACGCAGCTTGCCTTTACCCTGGCCAACGGTTTCACCTATGTGGAGTATTACCTCAGCCGGGGGATGGACATCAACGCCTTTGCGCCGAACCTCTCGTTTTTCTTCAGCAACGGCATCGACCCGGAATACGCGGTCATCGGGCGTGTAGCCAGGCGGTTATGGGCCAAGGCTATGAAAAACAAATACGGGGCGGATGCGCGCAGCCAGATGCTGAAGTACCACATCCAGACCTCGGGCAGGTCGCTACATGCGCAGGAAATCGACTTCAACGATATCCGCACCACGCTCCAGGCGCTGTACGCAATCTACGACAACTGCAATTCGCTCCACACCAATGCCTACGACGAGGCGATCACCACGCCGACGGAAGAATCCGTTCGCAGGGCGATGGCCATCCAGCTGATCATCAACAAAGAGCTGGGTCTCGCCAAAAACGAGAACCCGCTGCAGGGCTCGTTCATCATCGAAGAGCTCACCGACCTGGTGGAAGAGGCGGTGCTCGCCGAATTCGACCGCATCACCGAGCGCGGCGGCGTGCTGGGCGCCATGGAAACCATGTACCAGCGGGGCAAAATACAGGAGGAAAGCCTTTACTATGAGACGCTGAAACATACGGGCGAATATCCCATCATCGGCGTCAATACTTTTCTGAGCTCGAAGGGATCGCCCACCATCCTGCCCCGCGAAGTCATCCGCGCAACAACGGAGGAAAAAGAAGGCCAGATCACGATGCTGCGCAACCTGCACACGTTTCAGCGCGAAAAGGAAAGTGAAATGCTCGAACGCGTGCGCCATGCCGCCATCATGAACCGGAATATTTTTTCGGAATTAATGGAGGCGACAAAAGTCTGTTCCCTTGGCCAGCTCACGACCGCCCTGTTCGAGGTCGGCGGCCAGTACAGGCGAAACATGTGAAGCGCTTATCTACCAGACGCGAAAATCAAATTCCAGGTTTTCACTCCGCGACGTGGGCCGTTGCGCGCCGTGGGTGAGGTTCTCGACTTCATCGCTGACAAACCTCTTCAACTCTGTTACGGAGATGGAGCGATCGCCGTTATCATCGGCCCGGCGGTTCTTCAAGCCGCTGAGGAGCGCGAAGGTAAAGACGCCGTTCCGCCACTCGTCCGACTCCAGCGCATAGCTGTTCCCCGCCGCGGCTGAGATGACGATGGCACCCGATCCCTTCGTGACATTGGCAAAAATCTCCTGCATCAGCTCGAAGGAAGTCGTGATCCCCACCTTGTAATTATCGTTTTCAATATCCGAGGGATAGGTATAGGTCGTGACCGTACCTTTGTGATTCTTTCCGAGATCCGCGGTGAGCTGAACGGCCTGTATCCTCGACTTGTCGATCTCCCCGGAATGACAAGCGTCAATCAGGAGCACCTTCTTCCGGGCGGGGATGCCATCCAGCAAGCCCTCCAGCTCTTCATAGCGAAGGCCACGCCGCGACGGATACTTGAAATCGATATCGTGCGTGCCGAAATAGAAATCGAGGTTCTGGTCAAGCAGGCCGTGGCCCGAAACGAAGAACAACACCTCATCGTCGGTGCCCGCTTTCGAGAAGAAGTCCCTCAGCTGTTGTATGTTCTCGAGCGTGGCGCGCTGATCAAACAGCGTATCGACGTACACGTTTTCGTACCAGCCCGCTTTTTTGAATTGGCTGACTATATCCTGGCCATCCTTCCGCGCATATTTGAGGTTCATGCTCGCATTGGCGTAGCGGGAAACGGAGATGACCGCCAGGTAGAGATTCGGCCTGACCGCGTGCGCAGGATGGTAGGTGACCTCCGCGGTCTGTAGCAGCGATTCCACACCCTTTTCGTTCATGGACGAGACCTGGATCTTGTTTCTCCCGGCGGAAAGCCTGAGGCTCACCACGTGCGAGATATCGGACACATTCTCTCCGCGCAATGAGATGCCGTTCAGCCCGTACACCGGAACGTTATTGACAAAAACATTGATCCGGTCGAGCTTGTACTTGGTGTCATTCGCCTTCACGGTAAACGTGATGTTGTCCGAGCTGCTGTTCAGCGGCAACGCTCCCGATTCCAGCTCCAGCGTCGGCATGTGAATTTCCTCGCTCAGCATCTGCTCGGTGAAATTCATTTTTTGCAACCGCTTCTGGTAGGCGCGGTTGAATGATTTCACAATCTGCTTCGACACGTACCCGATCCTCTCCAGCACAATATCCGGCCGGTTAAAGTGCAGGTCGTATTGTTCCGGCGAAATAAATTCCTTGCCGTATTTGAAACCGATGCCGTTGAGCGAATTCTTCGTGCCGTAGTAATAATTATCCGGCGTAATGATAATGTGATCGTTCGAGCCGATGGAGATAATGGTGGCCAGCAACTTTATGGAGTCGGCATCCCATAGTTTCACCGTGGCGTCCCAGCTGCACGTGGCGACGGTGGGATGCGTGGGATTGAAATCGATCGAAGTGATCCGGTCGCTGTGCGCCAGGGGGATCGTCGTCCTCTTCGTATGCCAGGAGGAGAGGTTTGTAAACACCAGCGTATTGAAAACCGCGTACACAACCTGCCCGCTGGTGGTGTTCACGCTGATTGCGGACACAGGCTGCTTTACATAAATCGAGTCGACCACCGCTTCTTTGTCCAGGTCGTAATGAAGCAATGCATGGTCCGCCTGGATGAGAATGGTGTTTCCGGGTCCGCGGATGATCTTCCTGATCGCTGTGCCGTCGAATTTCTTAAGACGGTAATAAATTTTGTCGAGGCTGGGCTCGCAATGCCAGTTGACGAGCTCATCGGAGGCTGCACTGAGAAAATCCTGACCATTCAGGAAAAGGATATCGCTTATTCCACCCGGGTGCGCGGAGACTACCGTTGATGCCCTTCCATTCACCTGCTTTAGTGCCAGGGGCTGGGGCGATTTTCTCAGGCCCGATTCGCGCCACCCGCCTCCCATGGCAAGGAGGTTTCCGCCGGGATCCAG
>DASVOT010000112.1:0-7300 GCA_036383235.1 Chryseosolibacter sp. | reverse complement strand
GCCTTGATCGAGTCCACCCCGGTTGTCTGCATCACGGGCCAGGTATTAGCCCATTTGCTCGGAACCGATGCCTTCCAGGAAACCGATGTGGTCAACACGACCATTCCCGTCACCAAGTGGAACGTCCAGGTGACCGAGGCCCGCGACATCGCCGGCGCCGTTGCCAAAGCTTTCTACATCGCCACTACCGGAAGACCGGGACCCGTGCTCATCGACATCACAAAGAATGCGCAAAACGAGCTCATCGATGAGAGCGAGTACAAGCCCTGTACGACCATCAGAACCTATAAGCCGACACCAGTCCTGCAGCGCGACCAGGTGGAGGCTGCCGCCCGGCTCATCAACCAGGCCAAGCGCCCCTACCTCCTCGTGGGCCAGGGAGTGCTGCTGTCCGGTGCAACCCCGGAGCTGATCCGTTTTGTCGAAAAGACTGGCATACCCGTAGCCTGCACGTTACTTGGACTCGGCGCATTCCCCGCGGACCATCCCAATTACGTCGGCTTCCTGGGCATGCATGGAAACTACGGACCCAACCTCAACACCAATGAATGCGATGTGCTGATCGGCGTGGGAATGCGGTTTGACGACCGCGTGACCGGAAATGTCAGCCGCTACGCAAAGCAGGCAAAAATCATACACATCGACATCGACAAAGCGGAGATCAACAAGATCGTCAAAGCCGATGTGGCGGTGCACGCCGACGCAAAGGAGGCGCTTCAGGCGCTGACCGGATTGTGTAACCCGGGCAGGCATGAGGAGTGGCTGCAGAGCTTCCACAAACTCAATCAGGTCGAATACGAAAAGGTAACGCATAAAGAGCTTAACCATCCTGTGGATATCCTGAAGATGGGAGAAGTAATCAACCACCTTTCAAAATTCACCAATGGCCAGGCCGTCGTGGTAACCGACGTCGGACAGCATCAGATGATCACATCCCGCTATTATAAATACAAAAACCCGAGGACGAACGTCACCTCAGGCGGAGCGGGAACGATGGGTTTCGCCCTCCCCGCCGCGCTCGGCGCCAAACTCGGCGCGCCGGACAAAGAGGTGATCGCCGTGATCGGCGATGGTGGGTTCCAGATGACCGTTCAGGAACTCGGCACGATCATGCAATATGAAATACCGGTTAAGATCATCGTGCTGAACAACAGTTTCCTGGGCATGGTAAGACAATGGCAGCAGCTCTTCCACGAGAAACGCTACTCCGCCACCGAAATGGTCAACCCGGATTTTGTCAAGATCGCCGAAGCCTATAACCTGCCCGCGCGTAAAGTGACAAAGCGCGACGAGTTACAGGACGCTATAAAAGAGCTGCTGGCCAGCAAGACATCCTACTTCCTGGAAGTCGTGGTTGGAAAAGAAGACAACGTTTTCCCCATGGTGCCGGCAGGCGGGTGTGTCTCCGATTGCATGCTGGAACCACCGACCAAATAGTAGGCATTATGAATTCAACGCACCAACACTTATGAAACAGGAATTCACGCTCGAGATATTATCGGACAACAATTTTTCAATTCTCAACCGGATTGTCAACGTGCTGAACAGGAGACGGGTCCGGATTAAGAAGTTGATCGCCCATGAGAATGAAGAAGACTTCACGCGGGGTAGCGCGATTTTACTCGTCTATACCACTGCCGATCTGATGGAGAAAGTCAAACATCAGCTTGAAAAACTGATTGAGGTGGAGCATGCCAACTATTTTGAAGGGGCTAGCCGCTACTATCTCCTGAGCGAAAGAAGCAACAGACAGGTTGCGTAAGAAAAACTTAAACTAACACCTTAAAACTCGAAACACTAAAAATCATCATTATGGCAAAAATCAATTTTGGCGGCGTTGTGGAAGAAGTATTGACGCGGGAAGAATTCCCCATGGAAAAAGCCCAACAGGTTCTGAAGAACGAAGTCATTGCAATTCTCGGATACGGCGTTCAGGGTCCCGCGCAGGCGCTGAATCTTCGCGACAACGGATTCAAGGTGATCGTAGGCCAGCGCAAAGGCTCCAAAACCTGGAAGAAGGCCCTCGAGCACGGCTGGGTTGAAGGTGAAACGCTGTTCGAGCTCGAAGAAGCCGCAAAACGCGGGACGATCCTTCAGTTCCTGCTTTCCGATGCCGGCCAGATTGCCCTGTGGCCTTCCATTAAACCGCACCTGACTAAGGGAAAAACGCTTTATTTCTCGCATGGTTTTGGAATCACTTTCAAAGATCAGACCGGCATTATACCTCCCCCTGACGTCGATGTTATCCTGGTGGCCCCGAAAGGCTCGGGAACTTCCGTGCGCAGGCTCTTCCTTCAGGGCAAAGGAATCAACTCCAGCTACGCCATCTTCCAGGATGCAACCGGAAAGGCCCGTGAAAAAGCTCATGCGCTCGGCATCGGGGTGGGTTCGGGATATCTCTTCGAAACCGATTTCAAAAAAGAGGTTTACTCCGACCTGGCAGGAGAGCGCGGCACGCTCATGGGCGCTATCGCGGGGATCTTTGAAGCGCAATACGAGGTGCTGCGGGCAAACGGACACACGCCCTCCGAAGCATTTAACGAAACTGTCGAAGAGCTCACGCAAAGCCTGATGCCGCTCGTCGCTGAAAATGGGATGGACTGGATGTACGCCAACTGCTCCACTACTGCCCAACGCGGCGCGCTGGACTGGAAGAAGCGCTTCAAGGAAGCGACATTGCCGGTCTTCAAGGAACTTTACCAAAGTGTCGCCACGGGCAAGGAGGCGAAGCGGACGATCGACACCTGCAGTAAACCGGATTACCGTGAAAAGCTCGCGGAGGAATTAAAGGAACTCCGCGAAAGCGAATTGTGGCAGGCCGGGGCTGCGGTAAGAAAATTAAGACCCGAAAAACAGCAGGTCGAAGCCAGCATGATCAACTGAAATCAGTATACTAACAATTGAAGGTTGACAATGGAGTTTTCCATTGTCAACTTTTTTTTCGACATGAAGACAGAGGCGACCCCGGCGAAAAAGCTGAACATAGACGCGGCTTATGACACACTCAAACCGGTGGTCTTAAAGACGCCTCTGCAACTCCATCGCAAGCTTTCCGAAAAATTCAGGGCGGAGATCTACTTGAAGCGCGAAGACCTCCAGGTCGTGCGCTCGTACAAGCTGCGGGGCGCCTATAACCTCATGTAGAGCCTCGATGCCGAAGAACGCAAACGGGGCGTTGTCTGCGCGAGCGCTGGCAACCACGCGCAAGGTGTGGCCTACTCGTGCGAACATCTCGGAATACACGGCGTGATCTACATGCCCGCCATCACCCCTAAGCAGAAGATCAATCAGGTCAGGATGTTCGGCGGCGGCAACATCGAGATTGTCCTGACAGGCGACACGTTTGACGAGTGTCAGGCACATGCCCTCGAATTCGCGAAAGAAAAAAACAGGGTCTTCATTCCCCCCTTCGATCACGTGAAAGTGATCGAGGGACAGGGCACCGTGGGAAAGGAAATCCTCGATGAGCTGAGGGGCATCGATTATGTTTTTATTCCCATCGGCGGGGGCGGATTGTGCGCCGGCGTCGGCTCGTACTTCAAAACGCATTCGCCGGAAACCAGGATCGTCGGGGTGGAACCGAAAGGAGCACCCTCGATGAAAGAAGCAATGAAAGCCGGAAAACCTGTAAAGCTGGAAAAGATCCAGAGGTTCGTCGATGGCGCGTCCGTTCAGAAAGTAGGCGACCTGACGTTCCGCATCTGCAAAGACCTGCTCGAGGACGTCCTGCTGGTTCCGGAAGGAAAGGTCAGCTCAACCATCCTGCAACTGTACAATGAAGACGCGATCGTCGCCGAACCGGCCGGGGCGCTGTCGATCGCAGCCCTTGACCAGTATGCGGCGCGCATCAAGGGTAAAAAAGTGGTCTGCATTCTCAGTGGCGGCAACAATGACATCGACCGCATGCAGGAGATCAAGGAAAGATCGTTGCTTTACGAAGGGCTGAAGCATTACTTCATCGTGCGCTTCGCGCAACGGCCCGGAGCCCTGAAGGAATTCGTCAATCACATCCTGGGCCCAAATGACGATATCGTGCGCTTTGAATTCATCCAGAAACACAACAAGGAAACCGGCCCTGCGCTCATCGGTATTGAAGTAAAATCAAAAGAAGATTTCGATTCGCTCATCGCCAGGATGGACGAACACAAACTGAATTACACATTGGTAAACCAGAATGAAAATCTTTTTGAATACCTGGTATAAACCGCGCGAAGTACATTTCTGCAGGCGAGCCGGTTTCATCAATGCAAATTATGCAACCGCTACCAATCACTCGTTAGCAGTAATTTTTTTGGGGGTTTTCTTGATGCAGCCTGCGATTTTTGGCATATTCGTAGTTCAAAAAAATCTCAGGACGAAGGAGTATAAAACAAACGTTGTAGTAGAAGAAAGAATGATCGGTACACGGTGAAGCACGCTTCCCGCCATCATACTCCGCCCCTTCCGGACCGACCAGAAGGGGCGGATTCGTTTGAGTACCCAACGGCCAAACTAACACTTGTAAAGATTATCAAGCAGAAATGAGTCATTCAGCCAAAACATTGTTCGACAAGATCTGGGACGCGCACGTGGTAAAACAAAGCGAGGGACACCCGGACGTGGTCTACATCGACAGACATTTTATTCACGAAGTAACCAGCCCTCAGGCGTTCGACGGCCTTCGCAAAAGAGGGATCAAAGTTTTTAATACCGCGCGAACGACGGCGACCGCCGACCACAACGTTCCCACCAAGGATCAGCATCTGCCCATCCGGGAAGCGTTGTCCCGCCACCAGGTTGAAACCCTTCGAAAAAACTGCACCGAGTTCGGCGTAAGCCTTTATGACCTCGGCCATCCCTTCCAGGGCATCGTTCACATCATCGGGCCCGAGCTGGGGTTGACGCTGCCCGGCATGACCATCGTCTGCGGCGACAGCCACACCTCCACCCACGGCGCCTTTGGAAACATCGCCTTCGGGATCGGAACGAGCGAAGTGGAACAGGTACTCGCCACACAGTGCGTTCTCCAGTACAAGCCGAAGCGCATGAAGATCGAGATCAATGGCAAACTCGCAAAAGGCGTGCTGGCAAAGGACATCATCCTCTATATCATCGCCAAGATTTCGGCCAGCGGCGCAACCGGCTATTTCGTTGAATACGCCGGGGATACGATCCGCAACCTTTCAATGGAAGCCCGCATGACCATCTGCAACATGAGCATCGAAATGGGGGCCCGCGGCGGATTGATCGCCCCTGACGAGACAACTTTCAACTACATCAAGGGCCGCGAATTTGCTCCCAAAGGCGAGCAGTTCGATCGCCTGGTAGAACAATGGAGACACCTGAGATCAGACGACGGTGCTCAATTCGACAAAGTCTTAAAATACGATGCGGCCGACATCGGTCCCATGATCACCTACGGCACCAATCCTGGCATGGGCATCAAAGTGACCGACCGCATTCCAACGCTGGCGGAACTAAAAGACATCAGTGAGCAAAACTCATTTTCGAAATCCCTCGAGTACATGGGACTGGAGCCGGGCACTCAGCTCCTCGGAAAAGCTGTGGATTATGTATTCATCGGGAGCTGTACAAACGCAAGAATAGAAGACCTCAGGCTCGTAGCCGAAATGGTGAAAGGAAAAAAGAAAGCTTCCAACGTGGAGGTCTGGGTGGTGCCGGGCTCCAAACAGGTTGAAAAGCAAGCCCGCAAGGAAGGCCTGGATAAGATCTTTGAAGCAGCCGGATTCGAACTGCGCGAGCCGGGCTGCTCGGCCTGCCTCGGAATGAACGAAGACAAAATACCGGCGGGAAAATATTGCATCTCCACCTCCAACAGGAACTTCGAAGGACGGCAAGGTCCGAAGTCGCGCACCTTCCTGGCAAGTCCGCTGAGCGCCGCGGCCGCCGCCATCACCGGAAAAGTCACGGATGTTCGGGAATTCTGAAACAGGGAAAAACAAAGACGATTAGAGATCAAACGCATGAGCAAAGAAAAATTCACAACCTTAAAAAGCACGGCGGTTCCGCTGCCGATCGAAAATATTGACACCGATCAGATTATCCCCGCCCGCTTTCTGAAAGCCACGACCCGCGAGGGCTTTGGGGACAATCTTTTCCGCGACTGGAGATACGACAACGAAGGCACGCCGAAAGATTTCGTCCTCAACGACAAAACCTATTCCGGCAAGATCCTCGTCGCAGGAAAGAACTTCGGTTGCGGCAGCAGCCGGGAGCACGCGGCATGGGCCATCGCCGATGCAGGCTTCCGCGTCGTGATCTCAAGCTTCTTCGCCGACATATTCAAGAACAACGCATTGAACAACGCGCTCCTGCCCGTGCAGGTCTCCGACTCTTTTCTCGCGAAGATATTCGAAACTATCCGGAAAAACGCATCAACGGTCGTCACCGTCGATCTCGCACAGCAAAAGGTGATCCTCGAAGACGGCAGCGTTGAGAGCTTCGAGATCAATCCCTACAAGAAGACCTGCCTTATCAACGGATATGACGACATCGACTACCTGCTCGATTTACGGAATGAGATTAAACAATTTGAACTGACCCACTAGCTAAAATGAAGAAAAGAATCACCATCCTTCCCGGCGACGGAATCGGCAAAGAAGTAACGGCCTGCGGAAAAAAAGTACTGGAGCAGGTGGCGGAATGTTTTGGACATGAATTTATTTTCGACTCCGCGCGCATCGGTCATGAAGCGATAGAAGCCACGGGCGATCCGCTTCCCGAGGAAACCCTCACCAAACTCAAGAACACCGATGCCATCCTCTTCGGAGCGGTGGGACATCCCAAATACGACAACGATCCGAGCCTTCCGGTCAGACCCGAACAAGGCCTGCTGAAGATGCGCAAGGAACTCGGATTGTATGCGAACCTGAGGCCCATCAAACTCTTCGATGAGCTGCTCGGCGCCTCCAGCATCAAACCCGAGATCCTCAAGGGCGCGGACATTCTTTTCTTCCGCGAGCTCACCGGCGACGTCTATTTCGGTGAACGCGGCTACAAGAACAACGGCGACACTGCCTTCGATACCATGATCTACTCGAAGTTCGAAGTGGAACGGATCGCCCACAAGGCTTTCAAGGCGGCGCAGACGCGCAGGCGCAAGGTCACCTCCGTAGACAAGGCCAACGTACTGGAAAGCTCGCGCCTGTGGAGAAAAGTCGTCCAGGAAGTAGCCAAGCAATACCCGGACGTAGAAGTAGAGCACATCTTCGTGGACGCGGCGGCCATGAAACTCATCCAGAACCCGCGCAGTTTTGACGTGGTATTGACCGGCAACCTCTTTGGGGATATCCTCACCGAT
>DASVOT010000111.1:0-1771 GCA_036383235.1 Chryseosolibacter sp. | reverse complement strand
AGCCTGCTCCTCATCTACGCCCTTCTCCCGTCGTTCAATACGCTCGCGAATAAATCGCTGCCCTTCTCATTCATATTGCAGACGCCGGTATTGGCCAGCCTTGTAGGGATCGCGTTGTTTGTCGGCATCGTGGGCGGCAGTTACCCCGCTTTTTATCTTTCGGGTTTCAACCCGGTAAACGTATTGAAAGGCAAGGTGTCTGCCAGGGGCGGGAGCGTTGTATTCCGCAAGTTCCTGGTCGTGTTCCAGTTTGCGATTTCCATTTTCATGCTGATCTCCACCCTCACCGTGTTCGATCAGCTTCAGTACATGCGCAACAAGGACCTGGGCTTTGAGAAGCAGCGCGTCGTCCGCCTCAGCCTGAATGAGCGGGAGCTGCGGGCGAAGGCGCAGGTGCTGATCGATCGGTTGAGGCAGACACCCGAGGTCGTTTCGGTGGGCATGGCCAACACATGGCCCGGACAAAATATCGGGAAGCTCCTGCTGAAGGTGGAAGACAACGAGGGGCAGCTGACCGACCGCGGCGTCGACCTGTACTCCGCGGATTTTGACTTTGTGAAAACGCTGGGCATGAAGGTCGTAGAGGGCCGCGACTTTTCCCGCGACATCGTCTCCGACACCACCTATGCGGTGCTGGTGAACGAGTCGATGGTCAAACGCATGGCATGGGATAATCCCATCGGGAAAAAATTCATATTCGGGGGCGGCGGCCCTAACGGTACGGATATTGAAAAACACGTGGTGGGTGTCGTGAAAGACTATCACCAGAATTCGCTCTATGATCCCATCGAGCCGCTGATGATCGTTCTCGACAAGAATAACAACAACATCTTTGTTCGCACGGCGGAAGGAGATGTCCGGCAGTCGGTGACGTCTATCGAGAAGGTGTGGAAGGAGATTTTTCCCACTTATGCCTTTGAATACAATTTTCTCGACGCGGATTTCAATTCCCAATACAAGGCCGACGAAAAGCGCAGCCAGATCTTTACGGCTTTCTCCGGTTTGACGATCGTGATCGCCTGCCTTGGATTGCTCGGCCTTGCCGCTTTCACAACGGAGCAGCGGACAAAAGAGATCGGTGTTCGCAAGGTCATCGGCGCGAGCGTGCAGAATCTCGTCATGTTGGTATCACGCGAATTTTTTATCCTCGTGGGAATCGGAATGATCCTCGCGTTCCCGGCGAGCTGGTATTTCACGAACAACTGGCTCCAGAATTTCGCTTACCGGATCGAACTTGAAGGCGAATGGCCGACCTTTGTCGTCTCGGCTTCGCTTGCATTCATCATTACGCTGGTTACCGTTGGCTACCATGTGATGCGCGCCGCGTCGGCGAATCCCGTTACTGCCTTGCGGGACGAGTAAGAAAAGCCTGCTACTTGAAACGGATGGTGAACGTCGTCCCTTTGTCCACTTCGCTTTCGGCCGTAATGGTTCCACCCATGGCCTCGATCTGTGTTTTGATGAGGAACAGGCCGACACCGCGGGCTTCCTCGTGGTCGTGGAAGGTTTTGTGAAGTCCGAACAGCTTGTCGCCGAACTTCTCCAGATCAATACCCCGGCCGTTGTCTGATACTTTCAACTCGATGTGGTTGTCGACCTTGCAGGAGCTGAAATGGATGGCGGGTTTCCTGTTCGGCGACCGGTACTTCACGGCGTTGGTGAGCAGGTTCTGGAAGATGCTTTCCAGGTACGGTTTGGAGTAGCGGATGGCGGGCGCTGCATTGAAGTCGAACGTGACCGCCGCCTGCGCCACGATCAGCTCCCCTTCCAG
>DASVOT010000110.1:0-5543 GCA_036383235.1 Chryseosolibacter sp. | reverse complement strand
GGTTTTTTGGTGAATCCATTGTCTTTTATTTATTTTTCGATAAGTGTTTGCGCAAACATTTATATTGGCTATTAATTTGGGCCCGGACCTGAGCGGTCGCCGGCCCGCGGCGCAAAAATATAGTTTTATCAGAATTTCCGGCCATAAATGAAACAAGTTCATCTTCAATTTATATTTTAACGAAACGGCACCCCCCTTCATGACTTCACAGCAGAAATCGTATGTATTCCCGATGATCATCATCGGAGCATTATTTTTCATATTCGGTTTTGTAACCTGGCTGAACAGCGTACTGATACCTTTTCTGAAGCAGGCATGCGAGCTCACCGATTTCCAGGCTTATTTCGTGACCCTCGCTTTTTATATTTCTTATTTCGTGATGGCCATTCCGTCGTCGGCAATCCTGAAGAGGATCGGTTTCGCGAAGGGGATGTCGGTTGGCCTGGGTATCATGGCAGTGGGTTCGCTCATCTTCATACCGGCTGCGCAGATCCGTTCATATCCCGTTTTTTTGATCGGTTTGTTCGCGCAGGGAACGGGATTGACGTTGCTCCAGACGGCGTCTAACCCCTACGTTACTATTTTGGGCCCTATCGAAAGCGCCGCCAAGCGGATCAGCATCATGGGCATCTGCAACAAGGTGGCGGGCATGATCGGGATATTCGTGCTGGTTCAGTTGCTGTTCAGCGATACGAAAGCCATCTCTGAAAAGATCCAATCGTTAAGCGGCGCCGAGTTGGCCGCCGAGCTGGACCTGCTTGCCTCGCGCGTGATTGTCCCCTATTTGATTATGGCTGTTATCCTGGCAGGACTGGCGTTTATGATCCTGAAAGCGCATTTGCCGGAGATCAACCCGGAGGAGGACGAGTCAGTCACAGGTGATACTTCCGACATGACTGACAAGAAATCCGTGTTCGATTTTCCCCACCTCGTGCTGGGCGTGCTTTGCATCTTTGTTTATGTCGGTGTGGAAGTGATCGCGATCGACACCATCGGCTTGTACGGCCAGTACCAGGGATTCGATTTGGCCGTCGCCAGCAAGTTCGGCATCTACAGTTTGTTCGCGCTGACCGCGGGCTACCTGCTCGGCATTGTCGTCATTCCGAAATATCTCGCGCAGCGCAATGCGCTCCTGATATCCGCTACCTTGGGTTTTATATTTTCGGTTTGCGCCCTGATCACTACCGGCTGGGTTTCCATCGGCTTTGTCGTGCTGCTGAGTTTTGCCCACGCTTTGATGTGGCCTTCGATCTGGCCCCTTGCAATCGACCAGCTCGGACGTTTCACGAAGCTGGGATCGGCGCTCATGATCATGGGCGTGGTGGGCGGCGCCATTATTCCGCTCGTGTACGGGGCGCTGGCGGATAGCAGCAACAGGCAGGAGGCTTACTGGATAACCTTGCCCTGCTACATCTACATTTTCTTTTACGCAGCCAAAGGTCACAGGGTAGGAAAGGCGCGAAAAGTGGCGCTCACGTAGTCGATCAAAAATCTTTCCCGCTCCTCATAACTACCCTTCACCTCAATGAAGGGTATTTTTCTTTTCTCCAATGCCGTGCGGAAGGCAAGGGTCATCTCTTCCCGTTTATGACCGAGGTCCCGCAAGCCGTCCGGCAGCCACGGCACATCCGGAAAAAAGAAGAAGTACTGGTCATATCGCACCTGTTTCTCCAACTCCAACAAGACCGCGGGAACTTCGTGAAGGTACTGCTGGGAATAAATCTGAGTGGTGATCACATCCGTATCGCAGAACAAAATCCTGTTGGCCGTTTTTACCTTTTCTAAGACCCGGGCATTCTGAGCGCGTCCGATGCGGATGATGTCATCAAGGGAAAAATCGTTGGATGTGATCATCTCCCTCGCCACCTCCGGCACATAACCGGTTTGAAAAACTTCTGCCATGCGGCGTGCCATAACGGTTTTACCCGTGCTCTCCGGACCGTAAAAACAGAGAAGCCTGACCCCGTCGATCATGCAACAGGTTGATAAGCGCGGTATTCACGGACCCAGTTCCATAATCCATAGGCGGCGATAAAGCAAAACGCCAGGTATTCCACGCCTACAAACTTGATCCCCTTGATGAAATACATATACGTGGCAATGACGTCAACCAGTATCCAGAGCATCCAGCTTTCGATTTTCTTGTTGATCATCAGGAACGTCGTGACGATGCTCGTCACGGTTACAAATGAATCGAGGTAAGGAAAGGCGCTTGGTTTAGGAAACACGCGTGGAAATAATTCATGGACGTTCTCCGCCAGTGAACCGAATAATAAAGTGCCGGCAAGTCCAAGGAAAAAAACCGATATAAATTGTCTGGGCTTCATGTAGCTGACCTTCAGCTCATGTTTCCGGTCTTCTTCAAATTTTTTTGGATGGGTCCAGCGCCACCATCCCATCATATTGGTGACGAAGAAGAACAGCTGCAGGAACATATCCGGATAAAGCTGCACCTGGTAAAACAGGAAGAAGAACAGAACGACATTGACGATGCCAATGGGCCAGCTCCAGACGTTGGCTTTCGCAGACAACCAGATGGCGATGGCGCCCGCGACGGTCCCGAAGAATTCGAGATAGCTCATGGGATAATCCATCACGGTAAAGAAGATGTTGTCGATGTCGAAAAAGCTCATACGGTGCCTGCAGTCATTGGGATTACAATGTATGCTTTCTGTTTCATGCCGCAAGGCGATCGCTGTGCAGCTTACGGCTGTCGCCTGGCGAGAGGCCTGACCGCGTCTCGGGATGAGCACAGATCACAGCTTGATACAGATGTTCCTGGCTTCGGTAAAGAATCGAAGGGCTTCCCACCCTCCTTCGCGTCCCACACCCGATTGTTTCATGCCGCCGAACGGCGTTCTCAGGTCGCGGACGAGCCAGCAGTTTACCCAGATGATGCCGCTCGTCAATCGGGCGGCGACGCGGTGCGCCCGTTTGAGATTTTCAGTCCATAGGGTGGCGGACAAGCCATAGGCCGTGCTGTTGGCCTCCGCGATAGCCTCCTCTTCGGAATCAAAAGGCATGACGGTTACCACCGGCCCAAAGATCTCCTCTTCGTTCGTGCGGCAGCCCGAGCGCAGGCCCGCGATCACGGCGGGCTTTACAAAATAACCTCCACTGCATCGTCCCGGAATTTGTATCCGATCTCCCCCACAGAGAATGGTGCCGCCCTCCTCCCGGGCCAGGGCGATGTAGCCAGTGACTTTCCTGAGGTGTGCTTCGGATATCAAGGCGCCGATCCGGGTTTCTTTTTCGAGGGGATCGCCGACCACCAGCAGCCGGGTGCGCTCCGCGAAGGCATCCACAAACTTCTTATAAATGGTGCGTTCAACGAGTATCCGCGATCCGCAGAGGCAGATTTCACCCTGATTTGAAAAGGATGACTCAACGGATGTCTCAACCGCCTGATCAAAATCGCAATCGGCAAAGATGATGTTCGGATTTTTGCCGCCCATCTCAAGGGATAATTTCTTAAACATCGGCGCGGCCAACGCGGCGATCGTCTTTCCGGTCACTGTTCCGCCTGTAAACGAAATGGCACGGACGTCCGGGTGGCCGACGATGGCCTCGCCTGTCTTGCGCCCGTAGCCGTGAACGATATTCAGCACGCCGGCCGGAAGGCCCGCCTCCTGGCAAAGCCGGGAGAGCATGAAGGCGGTCATGGGCGCGAGTTCGGAAGGCTTGGCCACCACCGTGCATCCGGCAGCCAACGCGGGGGCTACCTTCCAAGTCAACAGGTAAAGCGGAAGGTTCCATGGAGAGATGCAACCGGCTACGCCAACGGCTGAACGGCTCGTATAGTTGATTGCCTCCATGCCCGTGATATGCGCTTCTGCGGAAAAATGCATGGCACCTGTTGCGAAGAAACGCAGGTTGGCTGATGCCCTGGGGATATCCATCTTCCTCGCCAGGGCCAAAGGTTTGCCAGTGTCGATGCTTTCAGCCAGCGCAAGCGTGTCGAAATCGCGATCGATCAGATCGGCAATTTTCATCAGAAGAGCGGATCGTTTTTCGACAGGCATCGATACCCATGCCGGGAAAGCGCGCGCCGCGGACTCCACCGCTTGCTGTACATCCGATGGATCCGAATCGGGAACAAGGCTGTAACACTTCCCTTCCGCGGGATTAAAGTTCTCGAGATACGTTCCGGAGAAGGGAGCAGTCAATTCACCATCCACATAATTTGATATCTTCTCCATTGCCTTGCGAAAATAGCTCGCGGTAACCGAATCCAGGGTGGTCAGCGATACCCTTGCCTTTATTTCTTTGTGATTTTGAATTCTACCCTTCTGTTCAGTTTACGGTTTTCCTCCGTGTCATTGGCCACCATCGGTTTTGCTCCACCGTATCCTTTGCCTACGATCCTTTTTTCTGAAATGCCTTTAGAGACAAGGTATTGTTTCACCGCCTGAACACGTTCTTCCGACAGGGCGACATTGGCCTTGGGATCACCCCTCCCATCGGTGTGGCCTTCCAGCTGGATCTCAACCGTCTTGTTGTCTTTCATGATGCGCACGAGCCGGTCGAGTTCCGGATACGACTCCGGAAGGAGCACCGCCTTGCTTTGCGCAAAAAAGACATTCCTCAACTGAATGGATTCTCCGATCTCGATGGGAACCAGCAGCAGATCTTTCTTTAGCTCTGCGTACTCCCGGAGGTCAACGAGTTCCAGGTTCTCATTGACCGACAGATAGCCGGCCGCCTCGGCGTGGTACCCATAATTTTTTCCTGCCGGCAAGACGATCCGGTAGTCGCCTGTGCGCGGGTCGGATCTTGCTTCCCCTTCGTCATGTCCTGTATTCAGATCATCGAAGCGGATCACCGCCTCCAGGGGTCTTTGTGTTTTCGCGTTCAGGACTTTTCCCTGGACCAGCACGACGGGATCGGGCTTCACCGTTTCAGGAAGCTTGAAGCGAATAATGTCTGTAAGGCCCCGGCTATTGATGTTGCTGACCATGTAACCGTACACACCGGAAGCCGGCAGCGTATAATAAGCGTCGAAGCCAACGGTGTTAATGCCCAACCCCAGGTTTATGGGCTCCGACCATTTGTCCCACCCGTCGGAAAGGCGCCGGGACATAAAAATATCCACATCTCCGTAGCCCGGCCTGCCGTTAGAGGCAAAATATAAAGTCTTGTTGTCGGCCGACAGGAACGGGGAGTACTCATCGCCGGCAGAATTCAGGACCTTTCCTGTATGGATCGGTGCGCTCCACGTGCCGTCGGCCTGTTTCACGCAAACGTAGATGTCGCGTTCCTTTTCATCGGCCTTGTAATATGCGTTGGCTTTCAGCCTGGCCACGAAAAGAATTGCTTTGCCATCCGGAGACAAACTGCCCTCGAGAAAATCGGATTCGTTATTGAAGTGGACGCCCAGATCCTGGAGCGGCGACCATCCGGTGGCAGTGCGATGCCTGAACGCGAATCCGTCGTTGATATGAAAGAGGAAGCTGTTGTTATCGGTGCTGACAGACACCAGGTTGTTTGTCGTGGGTGTATTGACCGGTGGTCCGAGGTTAACGCTTCTGGACCACGACTGGCCA
>DASVOT010000109.1:0-2719 GCA_036383235.1 Chryseosolibacter sp. | reverse complement strand
GTCATTAAAGATAAATTTCTGATAGATGGCGCGTTTATTCCGTAAATTCGATTTCAGTTCACGATAAACGAAAACATATGAAACGCTCAGCGGGATTTTTGATGATTTTGCTCATCTCGATGCTATTCCCATTTTGTAACCGGAAGTCCGGCACCGGAGAAACGGCTGCGGGACCAGGAGAGATTGATGTTGCGAAGATTGAGCAGGTCCTCGGCATGAAGGGAACGGCGAAGGACGGGGAGTATAAAGTCACGGTAGCACAGAACGATCTGAACGTGGTGGTCGACAGCTTCAGGATCATTCCGCCGATGGGACTCGGAAGCTGGGCAGCGTTCACTTCTTCCTCCGAGGGTGCCATGGTGATGGGTGATATTATTGTTACTGAGACGGATCTCAAGCCGGTGGAGGAGGAGGTGATCAGAAGCGGGTTAACGATAACCGCTATTCATAATCACTTTGTTCGCGACAGGCCGCATGTTATGTACATGCATATTGGCGGAATGGGATCGGAGGAAACGCTGGCGCGGGGAGTGAAGGCGGTGTTTGAGAAAGTGAAAGAAGTGCGTGGCGGGGATCCTGCCGATGGCAACAAGGACGCGGTTCAGAATACGCTGAACACTGCTACCCTCGAGCAGATACTGGGAAGCAAGGGCGAGATGGCGCGCGGTGTTTACAAGCAGACGATCGGCAGACCCGATGTGTCTTTGAAGGATCATAATTCGCCGGTTAGCACATTTTTAGGATTCAATACATGGGCTGCCTGGCAGGGCACAGACGACAAGGCGGCGGTGTGCGGCGACTTTGCCATGCTCGAGGATGAGGTCGCGCCGGTCATACAGACTTTGATAGAGAATGGAATTGAGGTGGCGGCTGTGCACAACCACATGGTGCACGAGGAGCCGCGCATTTTCTTCCTTCACTACTGGGGCGTTGGTCCTGCCGAAAAACTGGCGAAGGGTCTGAAGGCGGCGTTGGATCAGACGGCGCGGCCGGCGAAGAAAAGCACGGCTTCAATCTTGCCGGGCGTAGGAGAGATCCTTTGTGGGGGATGAGCTGAAGAACTTTTTGCCGGTCAGCCGCGCGTTTCATGGCGGCGAGGCACATGATTGAATCCGCGCCGAACAACCTGGCGTGGACGCTTAAATATTTTGCCCGACGATTCCTTGCCAGCTTTTGCATGACCGCTCCCAACCAGGCGGCGCAGAATTAATCAAAATAAATTCGTCAACCGATCGATGCCCGGGGCAACCTTTGCCGCCCGTTCGGTGTAATGTCTATGGTTTCTATCATGAATTTTGCCGCCGGATTGCAACGGGCGGCGTATGCGATTCATTTCAGTAACCCAAGAATCGAGCAAGGCACCTTCGCTCATTATAGAAGGAGGCTATCCGCCCGGCGGAAAGCTCCGGTTGTTGTTTTTTTAACTTTTAAACCAAAAACAATGAAGAAATTGATGATGTTTTGGATGGTTGCATTGATAGCGCTGTTCCAGTTTGCCGCAGGATGCAAAGAAGATGACGAAAATCCCTCAAGCGCCAGGGCGCGAACGTATACACTTGGTGAGCTTTCAGGTTCCGGTGTGAGTGGCTCGGTCACGTTCACGAAGGTGGACGCGGCCACAACGCGTGTAGCTATAGCGTTAACAGGCACTTCAGAAGGGAATACACACCCTGCGCATATCCACAGTGGCAATGCGAGCACGGGAGGACCCATCGTTCTGGACCTGAATCCCGTGGACGGGGCAACCGGGAAAAGCGAGACGATGGTTACAGCCCTCAACAACGGAACTGCGATCGTCTATGAAGATCTGATCGCATTTGACGGGCATGTGAACGTGCATAAGAGCGCGACTGAGTTGGGCGTGATGATTGCACAGGGAAATATCGGCTCGAACGTCTCCACGCCTGCTCCTTCACCGGACACCGGCGGTGGAAACGGTGGATACTGACCCTGTGTTGCGGACTGGAAACAATTCTTTTTCCTAACCATCCCAGAAGACGAAAGCCCGCACTCCGGGCTTTCGTTCACCATTTTGCGGTGCACAGGCATGCCTTGCACTACGTGCCAGCGTATTGCGTCGGACGCGGCAATGGCGGCCGACCCTCGATCTGTGTCCCGCACTACTCCCGGCTGAACATGCGGCGCACGCGTTGGTCACGCAGCCAGAGGCCACCCCAGGCCAGGACTGCGAGGTAGACGGGAAACAGCGTATGAGAGAACAGCGGGTTATCGAGTCGGAAGTGAGTGGCAATCGCCCCTCCGAAATATCCGGTGAGCACGATAACGCCCAGCACTGCAGTGCGCGGAATTAGGTAGAGTACGATTGAAACGAATCCCAGCGCTCCGATTGTGGCGATGTGATGTGCGGCATACCCCAGTCCGGTCGTTGCCTGTACCACTTCGGCAGGCTGAATAAATTTGAATATGCTGTCGACGAGCATAAAGAGGATGACCAGTCCGCTCATGATGCGGGAAGCCCAGAGGCGCCCCCTTGAAAGGGTCTGCGTCGTGGTGCTTTGATTCAGGCTGATAGCATTTTCCGTTGTCATAGATTGTTGTTTTGGTTCGATGACAAAGATGAGTGTCTTTCCGTTGCAGGTGCGGGCGCCGAAGCGACGAATGAAGGGGGTTATGGCGACAAAATCGGTCCGAATGGTGGAAATGGCAGGAATGGTAGGAAATGGTAGGAAATGGTAGTAGAGACAAGGCATGCCTTGTC
>DASVOT010000108.1:0-3266 GCA_036383235.1 Chryseosolibacter sp. | reverse complement strand
CTTTATCATTACACATACTAACCACAACCTGCTAACGATGCGCGAAACAATGCTTTTCTTTCACTTTATCGGCCTGGCGTTTGCCTTAGGGTCCGGATTTGCCAGTCTTTTTATTGGTATATACAATAAAGATCTCCGTCCTGACGAGCGGCCAAAGTTCATGTTGAAGCTGCGCTCCCTGGGTTACATGGGGGTCACCGGACTCGTGATCCTGATCATCTCGGGAGGAGCGCTGGCGACCCCGTACTGGTCTGTGATCGGCAACATGCCGTTCTTCATCGCAAAACTCTCATTCGTCGGTGTGATGGTCGTGATTGTGGCCCTCATGGACCGCCGATGGAGAAGAGCGGTAAAAAACGGCGGTGGATCCGACCTCGGCGCAATCCCTAAGCTCGGAAGGCTGGCGTTCCCCGTGGGGATGCTCATCCTGTTGTTTGCCGTGCTGCAGTTTCATTGATCGCCAGATTAACTAGTAAGACCGTCCCGTGCTGATGACAACACGGAGACGCGCCGATCGCCGGTCACTGGATGACTGAGTGCTGATTTTCACACATGAAAACAATATACTTCACTGCCACCAGCCTCGACGGATACATCGCCGGCCCGAACCACTCACTCGACTGGCTTTTTCAGTTCGGGTCGGAGGATCCGTCCTACTACGAATTCATAAAAGACGTCGGCGCCGTCGTCATGGGATCGTCCACCTATGAATGGATCCTGAAGCACGACACGTTCGCAGACCCGAAGAAACCCAAACCCTGGCCTTATCGTCAACCGGCCTGGATCTTTACATCGCGGTCGCGGAAGACGATCGCGGGCGCAGATATCCGGTTCGTCAACGGCGATGTGCGGCCGGTTTTTGAGCAAATGCGCGAGGCCGCAAAGGGAAAAAATATCTGGGTGGTCGGCGGAGGTCACCTCGCGGCGCAGTTTCATGAGCACGGCCTGCTCGATGAAATGATCATCACCTTCGCACCCGTCTTCCTCGCAGGCGGCGCGCCCCTGTTTACGGCCAGCATCATCAAACCGCCCTTGCGCGTCATTTCCGTGAAGCCGTACCCCGAAGGTTTCGTGCAGATGCGCCTCCAGGTGCAGAAGGGCGCCGCGGTTTAAGTGATGCCACGAGGTGGCTATTGGCTCCTGATAGCTATCTGGATGCTATTGGCTTTACGACCGCTAGACAGCTCCTCACATATAAATTACTCCGGGTGCGCCGCGCATCACGCCCAGGCCTTCCTGATCAACCGCAACCAGTTTCCAGAAAATATGTTGCTTATGTTCTCACGGGAATATCCGCGACGAGTCAGAATGTCTTCAAACCTGACCAGGTCGGCGATGGTGTCCAGATCGAAGGGTGATTGTTCGGTGCCGAAAAGTCCGTCCAGGTCGGTGCCGAATCCGATATGCGAGCAATTTCCGGCCAGCTGGCAGATGTGGTCGAAGTGATCCACTAATTTTTCAAGGCCTATGCCCAGCTGCTTGGGATTGTCCTTGCCCATCTGAAAACCGGGATACAGCATCCAGGTATCCAGCGCCCCGCCGATGACCCCACCCCTTTCGATGATCAGCTTCAGCTGCTCGTCGGAGAATTGCCTTTCTCCTGCGACGACCGCGCGGCAATTCTGGTGGCTGGCCCACACGGCGCCGTGAAAGAGATCCATTGCCTCGAAAAAGCCTTTGTCTGTTAAATGCGTCGCATCGAGAATAATTTTCAGCCGATCCATTTCGCGCAGCAACTCTTTGCCCATCGCGGTCAGGCCGCCGCCGCCGGAATGCGTTCCGGGCGCATATCGGCCGGGACCATAATGCGCAGGGCCGATAGCCCTTAATCCCTGCTCGAAATATTTTTCCAGGTACTTGAAGTTGATGATCGAATCGGCGCCCTCCAGACTGAGAATATAACCAACGGGTTTTCTGGCGTTGTCCGTGCGCGTGTCGCTCCAGCGCGCGAGGTGATCCTGCAGCCCGGCCCAGGTAGTGATTTGCACCATCTCTCCCATTTCTTCCATTACCCGGTACCAGGACAACTGGGCCTGTCCATAGGCAAATGCCTGCTCGGGCGAATGCCAGCCCGGCAAGTGAAGGCTCGCCAACGGACCCCCTGCTGCGGAAAAGCGCGAGATGATGGTGGCCACCACCAGGCCGACATTTCCTTTTCGCAATTCAGGAAGGGCCACCGTTCCGTTACCGCGGTCCTGGGTATCTTTCCAGCCCAGTTGTTTTTCCCTTTCCCGGATGGCGTGAACAGGTTTGGTCAGGTCCCTGTTCAAAGTGATGGCATTGGTCGCCAGGTCTAAATGTGCATCAACAATAAACATACGATCGGCAAGTTAAAAATATTTTTGAGTCATCCTTTCTGCGACTGATCCTGCGCGTGTTTCTTTTTCAGCCTTTGCTCCACCAGGTTAATGGGATATTTCCGGGCCAGCGAATTAATGTCATAGGCGAATTCCTCAAAGGCCTTTTCCCATTCAGCCGCTTCCTCTTTCGTGTACTTGTAAAACCCGTTGCCATTGGTAATCCCATTGCCACCTTTGCTGGCAATTGCTTCGATGAGCCCCGGTGTTTCCTTCTGATTGGAAAGTGTCGGGAACAGATCCTTCATCACGTGATAATAAGCCTGGAGGCCGGTAAGGTCCATGAAGCGGAACATGCCGCAGAACGTCATCCAGTATCCGCCGTCATTGCGGCATGCGCGGTCGATATCCTCGATGCTTGCGTATCCGTTCTCAACGAGGTTGAATCCCTCCCTGAACATCGCGTACATTAGCCTGTTCGTGATAAACCCGCGTATATCTTTTCGCACCAGCGTCGGCTCCTTTCCCCAGCCCGTTGCGATCTTGTACAATGATTCCGCAAGCCCCTGATCCGTTGCCGGACCGCAGATAATTTCGAGGAAGGGTGTCGTAAAGGCAGGCTCCGCCCAGTGCATGCCGAGAAAGCGCCTGGGATGCGTCAAATCTTTTTGCAAGATCGTGATGGGTATGGCCGACGTGTTGGTGGTGATGATGGCCCCCTCGGAAACGGCAGCCTCAATGCGCTTGTATACCTCTTTCTTGATATCGACATTCTCAACCACGCATTCCGCAACCAGAAAGCAATTGCGCAGGTCGGCATAATCCCTGGTAAAGACGATGTTTGATTCCAGTGTGGCCACCTCGTGATTGTGTATCCCTTGCCTGAATGACTCCCGCAGCGCGTGACGGACACGCTCCGGCCCCTGCGCCATGTCCGATTCAAGTGGAGCCAGCGCAACAACTTTATAG
>DASVOT010000107.1:0-1889 GCA_036383235.1 Chryseosolibacter sp. | reverse complement strand
CCGGGCGTTTGCAAAGGGATTGTACCACTTCGTCCGGCGGAACATACCCGTCAACGAAGACTGCGAGGAAATCGTGCAGGAGATCTTTGAGTCCCTGTGGGCGCAACGCCAAAAGCTTGACATACGATCGACACTCGAAGGCTACCTTGTCGGTATGGCCCGGCACAAGGTCATCCGCTACTTCAGGAAAAGTGTACTGAAAAGAAAGTACCGCGACCATTTCCTCCTGTTCAACGCCGTCTATAACGAGGTCGAAAAGCCGGCACAGAGCGACCACGCCGCCATGCAGCTGGCGCTGGACAAACTGATCAGCGAACTACCGGACCGGTGCCGGGAGGCGCTCCGGCTGCGGTTGTCGGAAAATCTTTCCAACAGGGATATCGCCCGCAGGATGAATATCAACACGCGAACAGTGGAGTCGTATATGTTCACAGCATTCAACCATATCCGGGCCTCCTACCGGAAATACGTTGCCAACGCGGGATAGATCCGCCATCCCGAAAGACCGGCGCCCACCGCGTACTCGTCTGCACCACACCGTCCCGCTCACGCATACCAGGACCGGTTCCTGAAAAAGGACATCCAAAAAAAAGTCAACTACGGGCCCAGTAATTTGAAATCCTGGCGGCACTTGAGCGAGAACTTCAGCGGAGTTTCTTAAATTGGATTTGTCTCTATATATAAGTACCGCATGAAAAAAACGAACCTTGACAAACTGCTGGAGCGGTATATCCAAGGCCAGGTCACCGACCAGGAAAAGATGAAGATCGAAGCCTGGCTTGATGTGAAAAAAACGGAAGAGGGGACCAACCTGGTGCTCGACGACGCCGGCGAGGAAAAGCTTTTCCGAAAAATAACGGCTAACATCGACAACGCGGAGGAAATCCGATCGTTCCGTCCCCGCGATGCCGCAGAACGTGCGTTTTTCAGGAAGACCTGGTTCCGGGCGGCGGCCTCGCTGTTGCTGTTGATTGCGTCGTCCTATACGATATGGCACCTGGTAGCAAAAGAGGAATCGCCGCAGGTGTTCGTTGCCGCTGCCGGGATCGAAAAGGTGATCCTTCGCGATGGTACCATCGTCTGGCTGCATAAGGGCAGCAGGTTTACGTTCGCCGCGACCCCCGATGGAGAACGAACGGCCACCCTTAGGGGTGAAGGACTCTTTGAAGTGGCAAAGGATCCCTCGCGGCCATTCATCATCTCGTGTGGGGAAGCCAGTGTGAAGGTGGTGGGCACGAGCTTCAATCTCAAGAGCGACGACGCCGGCATAGAACTGAAAGTGCTGACGGGGCGGGTACGGGTATCCACGCCTTCGAACACGGCGGGGATCGTCGTCATTCCAAACGAAGAGGCCGTCTACAGGAAAGATCTGGGCCTTAGAAAGTCCGTGATGGAGCGCGACGAAGCGCAGACAGTGACGGCGCGCACGGACTATAACATGGCGTTTAAAAACACCGCCATAAAAACTGTCATCGGCCGGATCGAAAGTAAATTCGACGTAGACATCGTCCTGGAGAACCCGAACGTAAATGACTGCCGCATCACCGCCGACTTTACAGATCACTCGCTCGAGAGTACCCTGTTGATGATCCGCGAGCTGCTGGACATCGACTACACGATAGAAAAAAGCACCGTAACCATACAGGGCAGCGGATGCAATTGAATGGAAACCTAAACTTAGCGATATGAATAAACTCTCCCTACTCTCCTTCTTCAACAGCGCCTGAAAAAAAACAGGAGTGTCGCAACGCTCCTGTTTTTCTCTACCCCTGCGATACCCGCCTTTTCTGCGGGGCGGGGGTGCTTTGTCTCAAATCCTCAGGGTTCAAACAAAACATTTGAAAATATGAAAGAAAGTTTTACTCCTAAAAATAAAATACTGCAAGCCA
>DASVOT010000106.1:0-6129 GCA_036383235.1 Chryseosolibacter sp. | reverse complement strand
TAATCGAGGTCTCCGTCTTTATCCAGGTCTGCGAAGGCGGCGCCGTTCGAAAAAGATGCCCGTAACAATCCCCAGTCGCTTGTTTTGTCGGAGAACCTGAGGTCGCCGTTGTTTTGGAATGCATAATTGGAGATTTTAAGCACCGGGATGGAGTCGAGAAGCGACCGGGTGTTGTTGAAGGCGCCCACCTCCCTTTTAAATATGACGTAATCCCTGTCCGTCACATCTTTGGGAAATCCGTTCGTCACGAGCAGATCGCGGAATCCATCGTTGTCCACATCGATCAGCAGCGGTGACCAGCTCCACTCTGTTTGATGGATCCCCGCCATTTGTCCCACCTCGCTGAATTTGCCATTGCCGAGATTGATATGCAGCATATTGCGCATATACTGGTATTCATAGTCGTATTCGGCTGTATTGATGTAATTGTAGTATGTGGCCCCGCCTCCGGAAACAGTTTTCCGCCGGAGGTTATTTTCGGGAAGCATGTCGAGCGTGATGATGTCGGGGGCGGCATCGTTGTTTACGTCGGCCACGTCGATGCCCATTGTAAACAGTGACTGGTGTTTGATGCGGTCGCGGATCTCGTTGCGGAAGGTGCCGTCGCCTTTATTGATATAAAGAATGTCATTTGACACATAGTCGTTGCCGATGTAAATATCCGGCCAGCTGTCTTGGTTGATGTCGGCAATGGCGATGCCCAGTCCGTACCCTTCTATGAGGATCCCGGCCTCTTTGGTCACATCTGTGAACGTCGCGTTGCCGTTGTTCCGGTAAAGGTGGTCATTGTTGGGAGCGGTGCCATCCAGTATTCTCGGGCGGTAGACGCTGGGGATCTTGTCGCTTTCGAGGTTTTCGAGTACATAGAGGTCGAGGTCTCCGTCCTTGTCGTAATCGAGGAACGCCGCGTTCTGGCTGTATCCCGTATCGTCAACGCCATAGCTGCGGGCCATTTCTTCGAATACGGGGATGCCGTCTCCGTTCACCCCTTTGTTGATGAACAGCATATTGGCGCGGTCAAGGGAATCCTTTTTGATGGTAGCGCACACGTAGATATCAAGCCAACCGTCGTTGTTAACATCCGCCAGCGCGACGCCGGACTTCCATTTCTTTTCGGCGCCCACGCCGGCTGTGCCGGTGACGTCTTCAAACCTGAGCATCCCTCGATTGAGGTAGAGTTTGTTGGGAACAAGGTTTCCCGTAAAGAAGATATCCGGAAGGCTGTCGTTGTTGAAGTCGCCAATGGCAACGCCACCCCCGTGGTACATATAGTTGATTGCAAGTATATTGACCGAATCAGTCTCCGCCAGGGTGTTTTGAAAGTCAATACCCGATTCTTCAGGCGGAATCAGGCGGAAAAGGTGGTTCCCTTCTTCTGAACATTTTGTGAAAAATGCGCCGGCTAATAAAAACAAGAGACATCTGCGTACCATCACCTGCCATGCATAAAAGTAAAAAATGGGATGTTGCCCGGTATCAGCGTTAGAACGACTAATGTTTTATCCATTAAGTCGACGGGCAATTCTTCTCATCCGGTAACTAAAAAAAAGAAACCATCCGGTCTCTGCGAAAGAAGGCCGGATGGCGAGGGCTTATTTAATCAATCAGTACAAAGGATTCTGGACGAGGTTTTTGTTTCGGTTGATCTCATCCAGCGTGATCGGAAGCAAATACATCTTGTCATTCCACGCGCGGTCCTGGATTTTATTTTGTGAATAAGTCACAGGCCCTACGAAAGGATCTTCAATTACGATTCCATGGGCATTGACCATCACCTGCGGAGCGATCATCCACCGCCTGATGTCGAAGTAGCGGTGCTGCTCAAAGGCGAGCTCGATCCTCCTCTCGTTCTGGTAATCGTCAATGAGCTGCTGACCTGTCGAGGTTATGTCAGGCATGCCGGCGCGTTCGCGGATGATGTTGATATACGTTTTTGCTTCATCTTCTTCTCCCAGCCCCAGGCATGCTTCAGCGTAGTTCAGCAGGACTTCGCCGTATCTGAAATAATGCCAGGGAGCTTCCTGGTTGCCGCCGGCGGCTGCATACTCATGCACGACGGACGGATCGATGAATTTCCTGAGGTAATACCCGGAATATCCGCCGTTCCAGTCTTCGATGGGACCATCGCGGGTATCGAGGCCTGGTGTCCACACTCCCGGGGCGGTCTCGACCGCTCTGATGATGACTTTACCTTCAGGGTCAATGTCTTTTGCATCGGCGGGGCGTGGTCTCCACGGCGCCTGGTCATACAGGATGCTCGCATAGAAGCGGGGATCCCTGTTTGCGTACGGCGCTGCTGCATGGAGGGGGTTACTCCAGTCGAACTTCGAGCCATCGCTCATTTCATAGTCATCCACCAGTTCCTGGATAGGTGTGTTGCCACCCCAGTTGTGATAGCCGTTCGGACCATTCGCAAGCCCGGGAAGCGCGCCGTCTTCCCATCCGCGGCTTTTGATAAAGAACCGGCTGAAGATTGCCTCTTTACTGTCTTTCTTCAGGAACAAATTGATGTAATCCTTCTCAGGGTCGTCGGTATCCTCGAGCTGATAGATACCGAGGTCGATCACCGCTTTGGCTGCATCCTTCGCGGCCTGCCATTTGGCTGTCCTGCTTCCGGAGGTAGAGGAGATCAGCTCGGGTTTTGAATAGCCTGCCGCCCAGCTTGGATCGTTGAACAGATCGCTTGCTGCGTACAGGAGTATCCGAGCTTTCAGAGCAAGTGCCGCGCCTTTAGTAGCGCGCCCGATGTCGTCGGTACCTTCGTAGGATTCAGGCAGGAGCGCTGCGGCGGCATCCGCTTCCGAGACAATATATTGAACGCATTCATCAAATGAGCTTCTTGGAATCAGGAAGTCATCTTCGAGCTTGAAGGTCCTTGTGACGAGCGGTACTCCGCCATATAACCGCACGAGATTGTGGTAGAAGTAGGCGTTAAGAAAAGACACCTCACCTTTCATCCTGTCTCGCCAGGTTTCATCCGTAAAAGGCACTTTGTCGATATTTTCCTTGAAAAGATTCACCTGCCGAATCCGCCGATAAAGCTGAATCCAGTTGAACTCATCAAAATCACCACGTGAGAACGAGCCGAGATCTGCAGAAGTAAGATTCGACTGAACGACCTGTGCTGATCCATAGTTGTGAATAAAATGCGTCTCATCGGCGAGCGACCCCAGCATCAGTTCACGGATTCCATGGTTGAGACCGCGATAGATTTCGTTCACAAAAGCCTCTACCAATGCCGGATCCTGCCAGACTGCCGCATCGGCGAAACGGTCTTCTGCTGGTGGATTGAGAAAATCGGTGTTACACGAGCCTACACAGAAAAAAAGTGTAGTAGCAAAAATATATTTAAGAATATTTTTCATACTTGAGCAGATTAGAAGGTTACATTAACACCAACGTTAAACGTCTTTTTTTGCGGGTACACTGTGCCATCCTGGTTGTCGGTTTCAGGGTCAAAGACCTTGAACTGGTCGATGGTGAACAGGTTAATCGCATTGACATAAAGCCTGGCCGTTTTGAAGCTCAACTTGTTTATGAGCTCAGCAGGGAAGCTGTAACCTAACTGGATGTTCTTTAGCCGGAGGTAATCGGTATTCCGGAACCAGTACGTGTTATCCTGAGATATCCAGTATTCATCTTCGCGGTTAAACGTCCGTGGCTTCTCAGAACTGGGATTCTCGGTGGTCCACCTTCCATCGGCGAAGTCCTGGAGGAAATTCCCAAAATCTCCGGATTGTGTCCGGATATAGGACCTGGCTCCGGTCGCTCCCTGAAAGAGGAGATTGAAATCAAATCCTTTGTACTGCATATCCAGCGTGATGCCGCCCTGGAAACGCGGTATGGTATTGTTTTACAATCGTATCCGGTCGTTGGAATTGATCGTTCCATCACCATTTACATCTTCAAATATAATGTCACCAGGTCGTGCTCCCGGCCAGTGAGGATAGGCGTCTACTGCAGCCTGGTCTTTGAAAACACCAATGGCGTTGTACATGATTCGCGTTCCATAAGGCCGGCCCGTTACGGTCTGCCAGGGAAGCACATTCGGGGGTTCGTCGAGGAAAACGACCTCATTTTTGGAATAGCCCCCATTCACTCCAATTTGAAAATTCAATTCACCCGCGCGCCCGTTGTAACCCAGCAGGAAGTCATATCCGCGGTTCTTCAGTTTACCGATATTTTGGCGAGGTGGATCAAAGCCGGCGGTTCTTGGTATCGATGCATTCCGGGCAATCAACATACGCGATCTGATGTTGTTGAAGTAGTCGAACTCAAAATTCACCTTACCTTCAAGCACCGTTCCCTCAAAACCGATATTACTGTTGTTGGCGACCTCCCAGGTTATGTTCGGATTCGCAACCGGGAACAATGACGGATCCAGAGTAGTCACCAGGGTGTTGTAGTTAAATATGTATCCTCCGCCAAATCCGAAATTGTTTCCAAACTGGAATTCATCATTGCGGATCGTGTTGGGATCCATGCGATCATTTCCAAGCTGACCCCACGAACCGCGTATTTTCAGGCGATCAATGAAAGTAGATCCCTGCATAAAATCTTCTTCAGACATGACCCACCCGGCCGATACGCCCGGGAAAAAGCCCCATCGGGAATCTTCAGGAAAGATGTAGGAAGCATCATATCTCCACACCATTTCCAACAGGTATTTCTCGGCGAAGCCGTAATTGATGCGGCCGAAGTAGTTCAGACGTGTCCGGTTGTACAATTGATTTAAATCATTAGCGGCATTGGTACTGGTGTTCCGGGCACCTGCAAACAACTCATCTACAGCCGTGGAGATGTATCCGTTGCGGAAAGCACTGAATTGATTCCCCTTAAGGATCTGTTTTTCCGTTCCGGCCATGAAAGCGAATGCGTGCTGCCCGAAATTCTTCGTGTAGTTAAGATAGGCGTTGGTTGTTTGGCCAGACGTTCTGCCGAACTCCTCCTGCAGCTCCGGCGCGTTGAGTCCGCGCTGAGACCTGTTCAGCACAGCATCTCCGTTAGCATCATAAGTTGCATAATCCCAGGTGTAAAGGTACCAAGGTGTCCTGAATCTCTTGATCGGCCTGAAAGATTCATCGAAGGCGGCGTTCAAAACAATGTTCAGCCCTTTTACCCAAGGTATATCGATTTGTCCCCTCAGGTTGCTGTTGAAGACATAGTTGTCATCGTGAACATAGCCAGTGGCAGGCGTGCTGATCACGACCGGATTGTCTCCGTTCTCGATGTCCGGGCCCGGCATGCCATTCGGCCAGTAAGCAGGCAGGGTTGGCTTTCCCCGGATCAACATCCGAAAAATCGTACCGGCACCTCTTGTGGGATATACGCGGTTTTCCTGCCTTCCCGCAAGATCAAGGGAGACCTTCAGCCAGTTCGTAACTTTTGCGTCGATATTTGAACGGAAGTTATACTGCTTGTATTTCGTGCCGCTGTTCTTGTACACGCCATCCTCGAACATTTTGCCCAGCGATACATAATATGTCACACCGTCATTTGAACCGCCTGATAGCGACAGCGTCGCCATATCCTGCAGCGAGACGGGTTTGATAACGGCGCCGTACCAGTCCGTATTCGGATGCGTCCAGGGACTTGAACCATCCCTGTATTTTTGAATATCGTCTGCGGAATAGCGCGGTGTGTTTCCCCTGTATTCGTCAATCTCATTCAACATGGTAGCATAGGTGGCCGCATCCGTGACGTCTGGTAAACGGGTCGGAGTATTGAAGCCGTAATTGTAGTTAAAGCCAATCTCGGGTTTTCCACTCCTTCCTCTCTTGGTCGTCACAAGGATTACACCGTTCGCTGCCTGTGCGCCATAAATGGCGGCAGAGCCGTCTTTCAGAATCGTTATGCTTTCAATGTCCGCGGGATTAAGGCGGTCAAGACCCCCGCTCCTGTTCGCAATACCATCAATTACGATCAGTGCTGAAGGATTACCGACTGTGTTGGTGCCGCGGATCCGGATGATCGATCCATCGTATCCAGGTTCTCCTGAGCGGTTTATGAAGATCGTTCCAGGTAACCGTCCTACCAGCGCATTGGACAGATTTGTGACAGGTGACTTCAAAATATCATCGCTTTTAACTGAAGTAACCGCGCCGGTAATCGTCGCTTTCTTTTTCTCAC